>JAUYQH010000058.1 GCA_030697365.1 Novosphingobium sp.
TATCTAAAACCGCCTTGTTGCTGCCCTAATGGGGCGGCGTTTTTACGTTTTGCTCCCGCCGTTCTGTAAACCATGGGATTCAAACTTTGACGAAATGTTCAGCATGAAGGCTTGGAAACGAAAGATTGGGCGCGCAGAGCGCATCGATGGCCACCAGCCTTGGGCGCTAACCAGATTTGACCCACCCCCGCTAATGAGAATTGACCCACCTGGCGTCGCTCACTGAAATAGACCCGGGTCTGCTCGCCGAAACGGACCCGCCCGCCGCATAACCCCCGCCGTTGTTCGAGGTTTTCAGCCCGCCGCCGTTGGCGGGATGAAAACCCCGGCGCCGACACTCCGGTCGGCGCCGTTGCCGTTGTTGCCGCGCTTCCTTTTATAGGGCCTCAACAGAAACGGGCTATCCTCGTCATGCCGCTGGAGGCCGCCCGATGCCCAGGAAGCGATGCCTGTTTTGTCGGCAGTGGTTCGAGCCCTACCCACCGATGGCGAAGCTTCAGAAGGTCTGCCGCGCATCGGAATGCCGGCGCAAGTTCAAGCGGCTGCTGGACCGGGCATGGCGGGGGCGCGATCCTGGGTGGAGCCGAGAACGGCGCGCGTGCCGACGCGGTCGGTGGCGGATTTACATGCATGCCTATCGCGCTGAGCATCCTGAATATCGTGCTCAAGAAGCGGCAAGGGTGAAGCGGCGGCGTGCAAGCGAGCGTCGTAAGACAGGAGTCGTGACGGGTCTCTCCGTTGAGAGAATGGGGGAAACCGTCGTAAGACAGGAGTTTATAGACGCACCCGGCGGGCTGCTGGGATAATGCCGGAGCATGAAGATCGTCGAGGTCAACGTGGCGGCGCTGGACGTCCGCTACGGGGCTCTGCGCGTGAGGGATCGAAGGCGAGAAGCTCAGTTGATGACGTCACTTGAAGAGCACGGCCAGCAGGACGCGATCAGCGTGATCGAGGATGGCGCGGGGCGCTGGGTCGTGGTGGACGGGCACAAGCGTGTGCGGGCGCTGAAGAGATTGCGGCGAGACGTGGCCAAGGCGGTCGTCTTGGAGATGCCGGCGGCGGAGGCTCTGGCGGCGGCGTACCGGTTCGGAAGCGGGCCGAGCTACAACGCCATCGAGGAGGGCTGGCTCGTTCATGAACTGCATCGAGTCGGCAAGTGGGATCTGGGAAAGACGGCGGTTTCTATCGGGCGGAGCAAGAGCTGGGTGAGCGGTCGTCTGGGACTGGTTGAGATTTTGCCGGAGGCGGTGTTGGAAGGAGTGCGGTCGGGGAAGATCGGCGCGTACACGGCGACGAGGCATCTGCTGCCGTTCGCGCGCGCGAACGCCGGGGACTGTGAGAGCCTGGCGGTAAAGGTGATCGAGAACGGGTTTCGCAGCCGGGAAGTCGAGACGCTGTGCCGCTACTACGCGGCGGCGGGGCTTGAAGGCAAGCGGCGGATGCTTGAGGACCCGGCGCGGTTCTTGAAGGCGTTGGAAGCGGCGAAGCACAGGGACGGCGGAAACATGAGCTCGGAAGAAGCGCGCTGCCTGAAGAACCTGGAGCTGATCGGGAACGTGTCGCTGGGATTGGCGCGCAGCCTGCCGACGGCGCTGGCCGGCGAGACGGCGACGGCGGCGCGCGAGCGATTGCGGCCGGCGTGGGAGCGAGCGCGGCGGCGGTGGACGGAGCTGGTCAAGACGGCGTCGGTGGTTCTTGATTCGGACGCGGAGGCAAAAATGGCGAACAAGGAGACGGCGCATGCTTGATCGGGAGATACGAACGGCGATTCTGACGTTGGCGGCCAAGGGCCGCAGGATACGTGAGATCTCGCGGGCTGTGGGGGTCAGCCGCAACAGCGTGAAGGCCGTGCTGGAGCAGGGAGAGGCGCAGCCGAAGGCGCGAGAGCGCGGCAGCCAGCTTGACGGGTATCTCGACGAGGTCCGGAGGTTGCATGCGATCTGCCGGCACAAAGACGGCAAGGTCAACATGGTGCGGGTCTGGGAAAAGCTGCGAGATCAGCTGGGGGAGGAAGGCAAGCGGCTTGAGGCGTCGTATTCGACGCTGACGTGGTTCTGCCGGGAACGCGGCATCGGGGTCGAGCAGAAGGTCGCGGCGAGGCGCATCGTGACGGAGCCGGCAGAGGAGTCGCAGCACGACACCTCGCCCCACGCCGTCGAGCTGAGCGGCAAGAAAGTCACGCGGCAGTGCGCGAGCCTGGTGCTGGGGTATTCTCGGATGCTCTACGTCCAATACTATCCGCGGTTCGACCGATTCCAGATGAAGGTGTTCCTGACGGAGGCGTTCCAATATTTAGAAGGCGTGTGCCGTCGGTGCGTGATCGACAACACGAGCGTGGCGCTGGCCTGCGGCGCGGGCAAGAACGCTCAGATGGCGGCCGAGGTCGAAGCCTTCGAGAAACGGTTTGGTTTCCATTTCATGGCCCATGAGCTGTGGCACAGCGACCGGAAAGGGAAGGTGGAGAGGCCGCATCATTTCATCGAGAGGAATTTCCTGATCGGGCGGTCGTTCATCGACGATGCGGACTTGAACCGTCAGCTTTTGGAATGGCTCGAGAAGGCCAATCGCCGGCGGCTGCGCGAGTTCAAGGCGAGCCCCGTGGAGTTGTTCGCGGCCGAGAAGCCGCGACTTCTGCCGCTGCCCGTGTACGTGCCGGAAGTCTATCGGTTGTGGCCGCGGACGGTGGACCCCTATGGCTGCGTGAGCGTGCACGGCTACAAATACCCGGCGCCGGCCGCCTATATCGGCAAGGACCTCCTCGTGCGCGAAACAAAGGATCGTGTGATCCTGCTGGACGGTCATCAAGAGCTGGCTGCCCATCCCAAGAAAATCGAAGGCAGCCCGCAGGCCGCGCTCCCCCATCCGGCGGCGCCACGGCGGCAGAAGTCGGCCCAGTTGGCCGAGGAAGGCAAGCTCAAGGCGATGGGTACGGCGATGACGGCGTACTTGGCGGCGCTCAAGGCTGCCCGAGGTACCCGTTACTTCTGGAGCGTCCGCAAACTATGGCGGCTGCTGTGCCAGTACCGCGATGCCGATCTTCTGGCCGCGGTGATCCGGGCTCACGAACACGGCATGTTCGACGTCAACCGGATCGAGACGATTCTGCTTCAAAACGTCGCGCAAAGCGACTATCAGCTGCCGCTGGGTTTTGAAGCCGCTGATTTCGAGGACCTGCCCGAGTATAGACGAGGAGCCGTGACGCCGGAGCCAGATCTGAGTGAGTACATCCCGAACCGCGAGGAAGAAACAGAAAATGATCACTGACATCCACCAACTGCTCGAAGAGCTCAAGCTGCGCGACGCGCGAGCGGCCATAGACGAGACGCTCAAGCTCGCCCAGAAAAACAAACCGAGCTACAGCACGTTCTTGCTGGACCTGCTGCGCCGCGAACACGAAGGCCAGCGCAACCGCGCCACCGCCAGCCGCATCAGGCGTTCCGGCCTGCGCGAGTTCTGGGCCCTGGATACCTTCCCGTTCCACATTCAGAAGTGCGTCAACAAACGCTTGATCTACGAACTGGCCGAGCTGGATTTCATCGCCCGCGGCGAGTCGCTCGTGTTCGTCGGCCAGCCGGGGGTTGGAAAGAGCGGACTGGCCTCGGGGATCGTGCTCAAGGCCCTCTACGCGGGCAAACGCTGTTTCGCCGTCACGGCGCAGAATCTGTTCGCGGCGATGAAAGAAAGCCATTACGACCGGACCACGCGGCACTTCTTTCAGCGCCTCTCGCGCTTGGACGCCCTGCTGATCGACGAGCTCGGCTATCTGAACACGCCCGAGCCGCAGCAGATCAACGACTTCTTCCGCCTCATGGATGATCGCTGCAATCGCAAGAGCACGATCATCACGACGAATTTGGGATTTGACGAATGGGGCAAGTTCATCAGCAACGGCCCGCTGGCCGCCGCCCTCATCAGCCGGCTGCTTCAGAAATCCAAGACGATCGACTTCCCAAAGGACGCCGTCAATCTGCGAAATCCAAAGCTCGGGCTGCCCAGTTCCGCCCCCAAGCCGCCCGTCCTGACCGCGGCCGCGGCCTAAGCGCCGCCGGCTGCCGCAAATCCTGCCGCAACGACTGGATCACTTTCCATTAGCGAAGGTGGGTCAGTTTTCGTTAGCGCCCGGGTTTTCTGCGGTACGACGAGCATGCCAAGCCAAATAAATCTTCCTGCGGAAGATTTATGATCTTCCGGGAACGACGTGTCTGCGAAGCCAAAGATGC
>JAUYQH010000066.1 GCA_030697365.1 Novosphingobium sp.
GGGGCGACGGCTGGGGTTAAGCAGGTGCGTTCCTCCCGCCCCAAGAAACCATTTTCCTACACGCCCCCTATCGCGCTAGCCGGTCCCGCCAGGGGAAGCCGACTCGCAGCTTTCGGGAGCGTTCCTTGTCTCAACTCGTCCCCACCTCGCCCCGCCCGTCGCGGCGCACTTCGGCCACCGCGTTTGCCGCCGCCGCGCCCGATGCCGACGATCCGTTGCTGCAATTCGCGCCCTATCTCCACCCCGCGCCGCGGCGCAATTCGATCACCCCGGCCAAGCAGCGCGCGTTCATTGCGACGCTGGCCGCGACGGGGATCGTCACCCAGGCGGCGCGGTCGATCGGCGTCTCGCTGGAGGCGCTGTACAAGTTGCGGCGGCTGGCGGGGGCCGAAGGTTTCGCGGCGGCGTGGGAGGCGGCGCTCGACCATGGGGTGGCGCGGCTCGAGGATTGCGCGCTGGCGCTGGCGATCGAGGGCGAGGAGGTGCCGATCGTCTCGGGCGGGCAGATGCTCGGCTGGTACCGCAAGCACAACTTCGGGTTCATCCGCTTTCTGCTGGCGCAACGCCGCGGCGCGCGGTTCGGCGAGCGCGACGCCTTCGCCGCGCTGCGCCCCGGGCACCCGGTGTACGAGCGGCTGCGCGCGGAATGGCTGCACGAGGAGTATGGCGACGAGGAGCAGACCTATGCCGAGATCGACGCGATGCTCGACGCGATGCGCGAGAACACCGCCGCGAACACGCTGTTGCTGGCCGAGGATGAGGAGGAGGAGGAGGAGCCATAACCCACTCCGTCGGGTTGGGGTTCGGGCTTTCTTCCTACCGCTCGGTCAGCGCCTCGCCGAACGCCTTGATCACCGGTTTCATCAGGTAGGTCAGCACGCTTTTGCGGCCGGTGATGATCTCCACGTCGCAGATCATGCCGGGCACGATCGGCAGGCGCTGGCCGCGGCTGACGATGTAGGCGCGGTCGGTCTCGACGATCACGGTGTAGTAGGCCTCCTTCTCGGCCTCGTCATAGATGCTGTCGGCGCTGATCTGGCGGACCACGCCGGGCAGGCCCCCGTAGATCGAGAAATCGTAGGCGGTGACTTTCACGTTGGCGCGGTCGCCGGTCTTGATGAAGGCGATGTCCTTGGGCGCGACGCGCGCCTCGATCAGCAGCTTTTCGCCCACGGGCACGATCTGCATGATCTTCTGCCCGGCGTTGACGAAGCCGCCCACGGTGGTGACCTGGACGTCGTTGACGATCCCGGCGACGGGGGCGCGCAGTTCGTTGCGGTTCTGGCGGGCGGCGGCGCCGCGGATCGATTCCTCGTTGACCGCGATCTTGGTGGTCACCTCGCTGCGTTCGTTGAGCGCCTGCTGGCGGAAATCGAAGCGCGCCTCGCTGAGCTGGGCCTGCGCCTCCTGGATCGCGGCGGAGGCGCGGGCGGTGCCCTGGCGCGCGGCGGCGAGGCGGCCCTGGACGTCGACCAGCTCGCGCTGGGCGCTGAGCAGGTCGGTCTGCGGGACGATGCCTTTCGCTGCCAGCGGGGCGAGCATGTTGACCTGATCCTGCGCAAGCCGGGCGCTGTTGGCGAGCGCGGCGGTGGTGGCCTGGCCCTCGCTGAGGTCGCGGCGGCGCTGCTCCACCGCGCTGGCGAGCGCCGACTGGCGGCTGCGCGCGGTGGCCTGGCGGACCGCGGAGAGCGCGGCCTCGTCGGCGTTGAGCGCGCCGTTGGCCCCGCCGGTGCCCTCGTTCTGCAACCGCGCGGCGCGCGCGGCGAGGCGCTGATTCTCGGTCTCGAGCTGGCCGAGCGCCGAGGCCGACTGCGAATCGTCGAGCCGGACGAGCAGCTGGCCGCGCTTCACCGTCTGCCCGGCGCGGACCATGATGCCCGCGACCGTCGCAGGCTCGGCCGCCTGGACCAGCTGGACCTTGCTCGACGGGATGACCTTGCCCATCCCGCGGGTGATCTCGTCGACCCGCGCCACCGCGGCCCACATGATGAGCACGAGGATGCCGACCGCCGAGATCGCGATCAGCTTGCGGTTGGCGTCCCAGTCTTCCCAGACGTCGCGAAATCGGCTCATGCGGGGTGATTACTCGCTGGCGCTGGCGGCGGAGTTGGAGACGGGCAGCGGGCCGTCGCTGACGTCCTGGCCATCGAGCGCGGCCTGGTAATGGCTGTCGGATTCGCCCGGCGCGGGGATGTTCAGGCGCCACTGCTTGAGCGGATTGATCCGCCCGCCGACGTCGGTTGCGGTGCGCCGGTCGGTGGGATCGGGGGCGATGACGATGTCCGCGGGCAGCCCGGCGTCGCCCGCCGCCGCTTCGGCGTCCTGCCGCGCCTGGAGCAGCGAATAGTTGACGTCGGGGATCCGCTCGACGCCGCTGTAACCGCCGCTGAAGGTGCTCGTATTGCCCCACGCCCCGGGGAAGCGATAGAAGATGTGCGCGCCGATCTGCTGGATCTTGGCCAGGGTGAAGGCCCACTTGGGCAGCACATAGTCGGCGTGATAGAACGTCGCGGTGCCCACGCTGGGCTCGACATAGCCCGACAGCGCGGCGCGCGCGACTTCCTGCGCCTGGCTCCACGTGCCCGTCGCGGGGCGGCGCAGCAGCGAGCCGTCGCAGGTGAAGCTGAACTGGCACCCGGTCCGGCGCTCCCAGCCCTGATAGACCACCCCGCAGACCGATTTGGGATAGGCCGGGTGGCGCATCCGGTTGAGCACGACCTGCGCCACCGCGCGGCGCCCGGTCATCGGCTCGTTGGCGGCTTCGTAATAGACCGCCTGGGTCAGGCAGGTCAGCGCGTTGCCCATCGGCCCCGCGCCCGATCCCGCAACCGCCTGGCTGATCAGGAACGAGCGCGCCTGCTGGAGCGGCGCGCCCGAGATCGGGATCAGCGCATTGCGTTCTTTCGCCGCATCGCCCTGAACGACGATCGTGGCCTGCGCGCCCTCGGTCAGGCTGGCGACCGCGCGCTTGGCTTCGAGGCTGACGCGGATCGTCGTCTCGGCCTGCGCAGCCGAGTTGAAGCCGAGCGCCTTCAGAACGGCGCCGAAGCCGGTCCCGCCAGCGACTTGCAGCGCTCCGACCGCCAGCGCGGCCAGCGCCGCCAGCGCCCAGACCAGGCGCGGCGTAATGCGGCGCGAATCCTGCGCCGCGATGCTGGGATCCATCCCGAGATCGAGAACCGTTCCGTCGTGCATTCCGCTTACGGCTTCACGCCGCCTCCGAGTCCCAAACCGGCAGTTGCGATTATCTGGTCTCGCGGCCCGTCCGCCACAATGCGCCCCTTGTCGAGGACGATCAAGCGGTTACACAGCGAGAAAAGCGCCGGTCGATGGGTCGAAATAACCAGCGTCTGGGCAGGTGTCAGTGATCGGGACAACTGCTCGACGAAAAGTTTCTCGGTTTGCGAATCCATCGCGCCCGTTGGCTCATCGAGGAAAATCAGCCTGGCCGGCGAAACGAACGCGCGCGCCAGCGTGAGGAAGCTGCGCTGCCCGCCCGAAAGGCGGCTGCCGTGCTCGCCCACCGCACGGTCGAACCCGCCCGCGTCGCGCGCGAGGAACTGGTCGGCGCCGACGGTGCGCAGCGCTTCGAGCAGTTCCTCGTCGCTCGCCTGGCCGGCTCCCAGCGAGAGGTTGTCCTTGACGCTTCCCGAGAACAGATCGCTGTCCTGCGCGACGAAGCGGAAGGCGCTGCGCAAGTCCTGCGGGCGATACTGGCGGCTGTCGATCCCGTCGACCAGCATCTGCCCTCCCGTGGGCTGGTAGAGCCCGCACAGCACGCGGCCGAGAGTCGATTTGCCCGATGCGACGCGCCCGATCACCGCGATCCGGTCACCGGGTTCGATCGCCAGGTCGATCCGCGCCAGCGATTCGGCCGAGGCTTCGGGATAGGTGAAGTCCACCGCCTCCAGCCGGATCCGCGCGACACGCACTTCCGGCGTGATCGTCGAACTGCCCATCCGCCGCTCGTCGCCGCCGTCCCACAGCCGCTGGATCGAATCGAGCGTCTGGCGGGCCTGCTGGCCGCGGGTGAGGAGGAACGCAAACTGGCCGACGGGCGCAAGGCTGCGCGAGGAGAGCATGACGATTGCGATGATCGCGCCCATCGTGATCGATCCGTTGGCGAACAGGTAGTACCCGCCCACGATCAGCGCGATGTTGGACACCTGCTGGAAGGTCGAGGCGAGGCTTACCGCGGTGCTCGAGATGTCCTTGAGCTTCTGCTGCGAATGGGTGCCGATCTCGGCCAGCCGCCGCCAGCGGCCGAGCATCATACCCTCGCCCGCCACGCTTTTGAGCGTTTCGATCCCGGCGATCGATTCCACCAGCAGCGTCTGCTGCAAGCCGTAGTCCGCCTGGGCATCGCGCGCCGCATCGACGACCTTGCGCTGGAGCCGCCAGCCCGCCAGCGCCATGACGATCATCGCCACGATCGGGATCAGCGCCAGCCAACCCGCGATATACCCGATCATCGCCACGAACAGGACCAGGAACGCCATGTCGATGATCAGCACGATCGTGGTCGAGGCGAAGAAATCGCGGACGATCGCGTATTCGGAAACGCGCGCGACGAGGTTGCCGGTGTGGCCCTGGCGCTCGGCCAGCGGGGCGGAGAGAATCTTCGAATAGATCTTCTGCGACAGCCGCAGATCGAGATCGCGGCCGATCTGGTCGAGCACTTCGGTGCGCGCGCGGCGCAGGAAGTATTCGAGCGCGAAGGCGATGATCACCCCCAGCGAAAGCACCCACAGCGTCGATTCGGCGCGGTTGGGGATCACCCGATCATAGACGTTCATCGAGAACAGCGGGAGCGCCAGCGCGAGCAGGTTGACGATCCCGGTGGCGACGAGGACGGGGGTAAAGCGGCGGCGATCGCGCGCGACTTCGCTCCAGAACCAGTGCTCGCGGGCGCGGCGGTGCCACGGCTGACCGGTATCGCGCAGCGCCTGAGGATCGCCGGTGACGTTCAGCGCGCGCCCGGTATAGTCGGTGGCGAGGTCGGCGAATGGCTCCCATGCGGCCTTGCCGGTGGCCGGCCGCCAGACCAGCGCCTGGCCGTCGCGAACCTCGTGGACCACCACCGGGCCATCGGTCAGCGCGACCACCGCCGGATAAGGTTCGGGCCGCCGCGACAGCTTGGGGCGGTCCTCGGTGATGGTGTTGAGCCCGAGCAGTTCAAGCGCGGGCGAGGCCTGGTGCCACGGCAGCTGCCCGTCGCGGTTCAGCGCGAGGCCCCCCAGCAGTCCGGGCGCGAACGCCACACCGAACCGCGCCGCCAGCTCGCCGATGCAGGCGACCAGCGGGTCGGCGGTGCGGGCCTTGGGCCCACCTTCCTGAAACCGGGCGCTTTCGATGTTCACATGTCCGTCCAAGTTTAACCGACCCCGGGGTCGCCTTTAGCCGATAACCCGTTCGGTTCCCACGCGATTAACCGTGGAAATGGCCGATCCTCCCCGGGACGGGGAGGTGCCAGCCCGCAGGGCCGAGGGAGGGGGCTCGCCTCCGGCGCAGCACCTGGCCGTAGCCCCCCTCCACCACCTTCGGCGGTCCCCCTCCCCGTCCCGAGGAGGAACTAACCCCTACGGCCGCGAGCGATATTGCCGCTCGCTCACCTTCGGCGGGCCATAATTGAACTGCTCCCGCTCTTTCTCGCCCGCGCCTTCACCCGGCGCGACTTCGAGCGCGGTGAGGAAGCGGTTGGTCGCGGCCAGCGTCTGGTACTGCGCGAACAGTTGCGAGAACCGCGCCGTCTCCAGCCGGGTCTGCACGCTATAGCGTGAGTTCTGTGCATCGAGCACGTCGAGCAGCGAGCGCCGCCCGATGTTGAACTGGCTGCGGTACGACAGCAACACGTCGTCGCTGACCTTGCTCTGGGTATCGAGCTCGGTGCTGATCCGGGTTTGCGCGTTCAGCGCGTTCCATGCGGTGCGAACGTCCTCCTCGGCCTCGCGGCTGACCTGATCGAGCCGGAAGCGCGCCTCGCTGGCGCGGCGCACGTGCTCTTCGTACTTGGCCTGGGTGATGCCGCCCGAGTAGAGGTTCCAGCGGATGAAGGCGCGCGCGGTGACATCGTTGGTGTTGCCGTTGAACCCATCGATGTCCTCGCCGACGCGCCCGGTCATATCGACCCCGATCGTCGGATAAAGCTCACCCTTGACGCTTCGGGCCAGCGAATTGGCGGCGTCGACGTCGGCCTCGGCTTCCTTGACCAACGGGTTCTGGGTGCGCGCGAGGCCGACCGCCTCGTCCACCGAACCGGGCATCTGCGCGGCCAGGCTGGGCGGAACCTGGAACTGTTCGATGTCCAGCCCGGTCAGCCGCCGCAGCGTGATCTTGGCGTCGTCGAGGCTTTGCAGCGATTCGGTTTCGCGCACGATCGCGGCCTGCAGGCGTTCCTGCGCCTGCTGTTGGTCGGCGATCGAGATCGACCCTTCCTTGACCCCGGTGCCCAGGTCGCGGACCAGCGTCTGGTGAAACGCGGTGTTATCCTGGCTGGCGGCGTAGATCCGCTGTTGGAGCAGGACGTTGAGGTACTGGCGCGAAATCTGGAGCCCGATGAACTCCGAACGCTCCAGCACCCGCATCGACGCGCCATCGACCCGGCTGGCCTGGCGCAGCACTTCGCCGCGGCGCTTGCCGAAATCGATCAGATCCCAGGTGCCGGTCCCCTGGAATTCGAGCGGGTAGAGCCGCTGGTTGGCGATGCCCAGCGTGCGCCGGGTGCGGTTCTCCAGCCGCCGGACGCCCGCCGAAGCCTCGACATCGACCCGCGGCAGATAGCGCCCTTGCGCCTGCTTGCGCTCGAACTCGATCGCCTCCTTGTTCATCTGCGCCTGGATCACTTCGGGATTGGACTGCATCGCGACCGTGATCGCGTCCTTCAGCGAAATGGATTCGCCGCCCCCCGATGCCGACTGGGCGAGCGCGCCCTGGGCAGCTCCGGCCAGCAGCAGCGCCGCCAGCCCGGTCTTCAGAATTGTCTTGGTGGTCATCATGATATCTCGCCCCCCGGCGCGATTGAAGGTGAAGCTCAGCGTGCGGTGATTTCGACGCGGCGGTTGGTTGGATTGCGTTCGCCATCGGGCGTGGGCACGCGAGGTTCGGCCTCACCCTTGCCGGCGACCATGGCGCTACCGCCCGCGAGCCCCGCCTGCGACAGCGCTGCCGCCACCGCGTTGGCGCGACGGATAGACAGCTCGTTGTTGTAGTCGTCGCTACCCGAACGGTCGGTATGCCCGGTCACGTTGACCGCGCCCCAGCCGCACGCGACCATGTTGTTGACGATGAAGTCCACGGTCTGTTGCGCGCTTTCGGGCACAACCGCGCTGTCCCAATCGAAGAACACCGTGCCGAGGATCGGCTGGCGGCAGATTTCGGGGGTGACCGTGCTGACCTGCTGCCCCATCTGCGGCATCGGCGCCATCGGTGTCGCCTGCATCCGGCCATAGGCATCGGCGCACTTGCCAATGCTGACCGGATCCCTGGTCCCGCTCTTGAGAAAGCCCAGCGCGATGCCGCACTGCGCCTTGGCCTGCATCGCCCAGATATAGCGCGGATCGTTGGCGCCCACCGTGGCGGCCATCGCCGCGACCGCCGCATCGTGGCGGGTGAGAAGCTCGGTGCGCAACTGCCCCTTGCCCATCGTCATCAGGTCTTCGCCCGATTGCGCCGCGGCGAGCGCGGGCCAGAACCCAGCCGTAGCCGCCCCCGCCAGCGCAAGCGCGACTGTGGCCCGCTTCATCGTGATCTCCATGTCATTCCCCCTGTTGTAGCCAGCCGCCCCCGCCTCACACTTGCGCCGCAGCGTGCGCGCTCATGTCCGAAAGCATCTGGTTGAGATCGAATTGCGGGCCGAAGCCCTCGCCCCCGCCGACCGAGGCGGCGAGCAGCGAGGCGAGCGCATCGGCGCCGTTCGCGAGCACCGCGGCGTCAGCCCCGGCGAAGTGCGCGACCACCGCATCGACCAGCGCCGCGCCGTGGCTGTCGCCGAACGCTTCCTGCACCGCGGCGAGATCCTGCGCGTGCTGGCCCGCATCGGTTACCCCTGCGTTGGCAGCCTGCGCCGCAGCGAGCAATGCATCCATCAGCTGCCCCGCATCGCCCGCGGACCCGCCCGCCGCAAACGCGTTATCGAACGCGGCGGAGTGCCCGTTGCCCGGCTCGAGCGCGATCGAAGCCGCAGCTTGATCGGCCGACGCAGCGAGGTTCGAAGCCGCCGCCGGAGCGTCTTCGCCGCCCTGGTTCGCGGTTTCGGCCGGGGCCTGCCGGGCCGGCTCGGATGCCAGCGCATCGCCGGCCGGACGCAGCGTTGCATGCGTTTCGGGCATCGCCTGGAGCGAGAGCGTCGCGGGGGCATCGAGCCCGTCGCCGGTTGCCGCAGCGGTCTCGGCCGCTGCAACGGGCAGGGCCGCCGCTGCCGCAGCCGCCGCAAGCACGCCCGCCGCCGCGACGTTGGTCGCCGTCAGCTCGGCGGTTTTCGCCGCCATCCTGTCGAGCGGAGCGGTGGCGAAGGCGGCATCGGCCACCGTCCCCGTCGTCCCGTCGGCGCGGGTGAAGGTCGAGCTGCCCGCCACGGTCACGTCGCCGTTCGCCGCGGTATAGGCGATGCCGTCCGAGGTCAGCTTGATCGAGACGATGCCCAGATCGGCCAGCGAGCGGAACTCGCCCGCATCGCTGACGCCATCGCCATCGGCATCCTGCCACACCCCGAACTTGGCGAAATTGGCGTCCCTGGCATCGAGCACGCCGTCCTTGTTGCTGTCGTGCTTGGCGGCGAGGCCTTCGAGGTCGGTCAGCGAGCCGGTGGAGAAGACGATCTCCTTGCCGCTGTCGACCTGGCCGTTGGCGTTGAGGTCGATCGCCAGCAGGCCATCGCCCTTGCCGACCCACGCGCTCGCCACGCGACTGCCGTCGTCGCCGTAGTTGAAGGTCGTCCCCGCATCGAGCCCCTGGAACTGCACCCCACCGCCGTCAAGATCGAGCGCGACCGGGGTGGTGGAGTTGACCACGTTGGCGGTCAGCACCTGCGTTGCCGAAAGATCGCCCTCGCTGTCCTTGAGCTGGAAGGTGAAGTTGAGCGAGGCGTTCTGCAACGACGTGGTGGTGGTCAGAAAGCCGATGTCGGAAATCTTGAGCGGCGCCGTGTCGTTGACGTCGTCGGAAAGATCGCCGCCCGGAGCGCTGGCGCCGCCCATGCCGATCAGACCGTTGAAGCTGATCGCGGGACCGGTGATCCCTTCGTTGGTCGTGGTGATCTGCGCACCGACGATTACGATGTTGGCATCGGCCATACCAAACTTGTAATCGTTGGGTTCGATAACGATGAGGCCGTCATTGTTGTCGAGCGTGATCCCTTCGTAGCCGGCGGGCGGCGTGCCCTTGAAGATGTCGTTGTTCGCCACATAGAGCGCGCGCGTCGAATACTGCATCGTCACGGTATCGTAGGTCTTGAGAATGATTATGAAGTCTTCGGAAGCGCCGATGCCGTCGAACTTGAAGAAGATCGTACTCACCTGGGCTGTGGGCGTCAGAGTATCGAATCCCTTCGGATCGGCGATGAAGAAGTCCATGTCGAGGACTTCGCCTTGCGAAAGGGTATCGCCGCCAACACCGTTGGCGCTTCCCGAGATCGAAACGAAATCGCGGGCCTGGGTGAAAAGGTCGCCCGCGGTGTAGGTGGTGGGGCTCGCGGCGTCGGTCGGCGAATTCGCCATCAGGTTATTGGCACCGGTTCCCCCGCCGGGCTCGCTGTTGCCCGTGAATTGGACGAACAGCTGCGACGTGATCCGCGCCACCGACACATCGGGCTGGCTGTTGTCGACGGTATTCGTGCCCGATGCGTAACCGACGATCGAGGTCGAGCCGCTGACCGACGGCGGCGAGACCGAGGCCTGGATCGGAGCGTCGAGATCGATCGTATAGCTGCCCAAGACCTTGTCGAAGATCAGCTTTCCGTTGGCGGTGACCGGGTTGCCGCTGGCCGTGTAGGTAAACGAGAACAGGAATGTCGCCGAAGTCGCGGTTTCGGGATTCAGCGGGTCGGCGACTAGGTTGGTCGGCGTGATCGTCTGGGTTCCCCCGACCGTCCCGGTCAGAACGATCGTGCCGAAGTCCGAATTGCTTGCGCTGTAGCTCGTCCGCTGGTCGGCGCCGACGGTGAAGTCGAAGTTGCCCGTTTGCGAAACACCGCCGCTGTTGGCGATAAGGATCGGGCTATCCTTGGCATAAACCACCGGAGCATCGTCGATCACGGTCACGTTGATCGTGGTCGCCGCGGTCACCGTCGTCTGGTCGTTGTCGCTGTCGGTCACCCGCACCGCGAAGCTGTCGCCGGGCAGAGTATCGCCCGCGCCCTGGACGGTGTGGTTGGCCAGGTTCTGGGTCAGCGTGTAGCTGTAGCTGTAGCTGCCGAGGCCGTTCGAGGTCACGGTCAGCGTGCCGTTGGCGCCGGTCACGATCACCGGGCTGCCGACCGTTGCGGCAGTCACGTTGATCCACATCCCGTTGGCCGCCTGGACCTCCACAGCCTGGACGGTGTCACCGCCGGTGGTGATGGTGAATGTCCCGGTGCTGGTCTCGCTGGTGTCGCTGTTGTTGGCCGAATTGCCATCGGCGAACTCGCCGCTGCCCTTGGGCAGGCCTTTTTCGTCCACTGTAACGTCGGTCACGCTGAGCGTCGGGACCGAGTCAGGCTGGAGTGTCACACTGACGGTGCGGGTCACTGCGTCGCCGTCGGCGTCGGTGATGGTATAGGTGAAGCTGTCGGCGGTGCCCAGCGGCGGGCTGCCCGCGCCCACGATGGGTGTGTAGGTCAGCGTGGTGCCGACGAGCGTGACGGTACCCTGTGCGCCGCTGGTGAAGGTGATCCCGCCGGTCGCCGCAAGCCCGTCGGCACCCGCCGCGAACTGGCCGGCGAGCGGGATGGTGAACGCCGCGTTCTCGGTCGTCTGCGTTACGCTGAAGGCGTTGGCAGTCGGGATGTCGTCGTCGAACTTGATGCTCAGCACGCCCGCGGTCGAGAGGTCGAGATCCTGGTCGCGCAGCTGGTAGGCCACGGTAATATCGACGTCGTTTTCGGTGTCGTCGCCGGCCATCCCGTCGAGCGTCGGGTGAAGCACGTTGTCCACCAGCGTCAGCGTATAGGCCCCGGTGGTCTGGTTATCGATCCTGACCGTGAACAGCGTCGTCGTGAGCCGGGTCGCATCGGGCGACATGGTGATCGTCGCGGTCAGCAGAGAGCCGTCCGTCGAGACGGTGTAGGTCACCGTTTCCTGACCGATCATCGCGGTAGTGTTGTTCAGCGCGGCGCCGAACAGGAAGGTGTTGGTCCCGTCGCCCAACGTGCCGCCAAGCGTGCCCTTGAAGATCGCTTCGCTGGTCGTGTCGCCATCGCCCGCGTTGGCGTCGATGTCGCCGGCCCCGCCGGGGATGCCGCCGAGTCCTTCGTCGTCGACCGTCGCGCTTGCAGTGGTCGCCACCGGGATGAGGTCGCCGATCGCGATCGTCAGCGTCGCGGTGTCGAAGTCGCCGTCGTTGTCGGTCAGGGTGTAGGTGAACACATCGTCCGACCCGCCGCCCAGACCCGGGGTGCGGGCGTAGCTGTAGGTGCCGTCGGCGCTGATCGTCAGCACGCCGAAGGAGCCCTGGACCTCGGTCGGGCCCGTCGCCGCGATCGTGGTCGCGCCCATCGCCCCGGTCACCGAGGTCACGAACGAGCCGTCCGCGCCGCGATAGTCGGCATTGGCGGTGCCCGCATTCGTACCGTCGCCGGTCAGGACGTTGCCGAGCGCCGGGCCGTTGGTCCCCGCCGCGATGCTGTCGGCGTCGTTCTTTGCATCGACCCCGTCGTCGCGGAACACGATGTTGCCGCCGATGGCCTGGTTGGCGCTGGCGGTATCACCGTCGAAGTCCTTGATCGTGATCGTGGCGTTGACCAGACCCGCAAGGTTGAGCGCGTCATCGTACTGCCCGGCGGTGTTGCCGTCATCGAGATGCTCGAGCGCGACGAACTGCTGGACGATCAGCTTGCCGTCGGCGTCGATGGTCAGCCGGAAAGCGACCTGCGTCGCCATCAGCGCGTCGATATAACGCCCTTCGATCACGTTGGCCGCGGTCGAGACCAGCGTGATCGCAAAATCGCCGATCGCGGTCTTGAGCGAGGTCGCGCCCATCGCGCTGGTGATCGTCAGGCCATAAGTCGTCGCGGTCGCGGCGTTGTTGCCGAACGGACCGTCGGCGCCGAACGCGCTCGTCGCGGTGATCACCGCGCCCATCGAGGACGCCATAATCGGCGAGGTCGTGAAGTTGGCGCCCGCCGCGGTCTCGTCGATGCTGACGCCCGCGCCCGCGGCGATCGCGCCCAGCGCCGGCCCGTCATCGGCGAACCGGATGTTGGCCCCGATGTTCACCATCTCGTTGTCAGTCGCGACGTCGCCGTCGCCGTCGGTGATCGACGAACTCGCGGTCAGCGTGATCAGCCCGTCGGCGAGGCTCGCGATATGATCGTCGAACGTCGTGTCGGTGGTGTCGGGATCGGTGACGATCGGATGGTCGATCTGCTGGAACTGGGTCAGCGTGACCACGCCCAGGTTCGAAACCGCCAGGCTGAACACGGTCAATGCCGGATCGAGCATCGCCGGGGTGGTGTCGGTCGAGCCGACGATCGTCCCATCGCCCAGCTTGTAGAGGTTGATCGCCACGCCGTTGCTGAACAGCCCCGAGACCGAGGACGTCACGTTCAGCGCAAAGCTCAACACCGGCGCAACCGCCCCGTCCGCGCCAGCCACCGAACTCAGCGAGAACACCCCGGCGAAGTTCGCCATTGTCGTCGCGGTATCGCTCAGGTTCCCGGCGGTCCCGGCGTCCTGCGTGGTCAGCGTAACCGCCGCCTCGTCGCCCTTGGCCACATTCAGCGAAGGCACGTCGTCGCGCACCGTCACGTTGAAGCTGCCGGTAGTCATGTCGCCGTCGCGGTCAGTGACCTGGATGGTCACGCCGGCGAGGATGTCGGTGTCCTCGGTTCCCGCGGTGGCGTGGCGGACCGGCTGCGACAGGGTGACCGTGTAGGGATAGTTCACATCGCCCGCGACCATGCCCGCGGTCGGGGTGCCGAGGATGATGCGGATGACCTCGACGCCCATTGCGTCGCCCGCGCGGCCGACCAGGGCGCCCATCTCGAGAGCGAACACCACGTTCTGCCCGGAAAGCGTGACCAGCTGGAGGTCGAGCGCCGGCGTGTCGACCAGGACCGCCGAGCCGGCGACCAGCGGAACGTCGTTTCCGAAGCTGAACACCGCGGTGCCGGTCGCGGTCGCACTCTCGGTGCCGTCGGTCTCGGTCGGAGTCATCTGGTCGTTGTCGACGTTGGCTCCCATCAGCCCGTCTTCGTCGACCTCGAGGTTGGTCGTGGTCCGGACCATCGGCGTCGAATCCGGCTGGAGCGTGATCGAGACCGTGCGCGTCACGCTGTCGCCATCGCGGTCGGTAATCGTGTAGCTGAAGCTGTCGGCGGTTCCGGTGCTGCCCGCCCCCGCAATCGGGGTGTAGGTGAACGTCGTGCCGTTGAGCACGAGCGTGCCCTGCCCCGGGTTGGTGAAGGTGATCGAGGCCAGCAAATCGGCACCCGCGTCGAACTGCCCGGCGAGCGGTATGGCGAACGCCTGGTTCTCGTCGGGCTGGGTGACGCTGAAGCTGCTCGCGCTCGGCGTGTCGTCGTCGAAGTCGATCGTGATCAGTCCGGTATCGGCATCGCCGGTCGGGGTGTCGGCGTCGGTGACGGTATAAGTCAGCACAACCGAGGCGTTGTTCTCGGTGTCGTCTCCGGCCATGCTGTTCAGCGTCGCGTGCGCAATCGGGTTGATCAGGGTGATCGTGTAGGCGCCGGTGTTGACGTCATCGATCTTGACCGTGAACAGCACGGTCCCGGCCCGCGCCTGCATCGCCGCGACCGTTGCAGTCAGCGTGTTGGTCGCCGCGCTCCAGGTGAAGGTGACGTTCTCGGTGCCGACCATGCCGCTGCCCGCGGCCGAGGCGAGGCTGTAGCTCAGCGGCGCATCGGCAGTGCCAGCGCTAACGCCGAGCGTGCCGGTCCACACCGCCTCGCTGGCAGTTCCGGCGCCGATTTCGCCCGTATTCTGGAGATCGTCGCCGTCGTTGCTCGCCGGATTGCCCGCGGGCAGCCCATCGTCGTCGAGCTTGGCGGTGACATCGAGCGCCAGCGGCGTCGAATCCGGCTGGAGCGTGATGGTGATCGTTGCGGTTGCGGTGTCGCCGTCGGCGTCTGTCACGGAGTAGGTGAAGTTGTCGGTCAGGTTGCCGTTGCTGCCCGCGCCCGAAATCGGCGTGTAGGTGAAGACCCCGTTCGCGTACGTCAGCGTGCCTTGCGCCGGATTGGTGAAAGTCACCCCGGCGAGGTCGACACCATCCGCGCCCGCAGCGAAATTGCCCACGATGCTGATCGTGAACGCCTGGTTTTCGGTCGCCTGCATAACCGCGATCGTGTTGGCAGTCGGCGCGTCGTCGTCGAAGGTAATGCCGAGCGTGGCGGCGGCGGTCGAGCTGTCGCTGTCGGTCACGGTGAAGCCGATCGTCGCCAGCGCGTCGGTCGCTTCCTGGTTTGGCCCGCCAGCGTGGAGCACGTTGTCGAGCAGCGTGACCTTGTAAGTGCCCGCGGTCACGCTGGTGATCTCGACCGTGAACAAAGAAGCTCCAGCGCGGGTCTGCGCAATTCCGCCTGCGGTGGTCGCCGCGACCTTGGCGGTCAGCAGGTTGCCGACGACCTCGTACTGGACGCGCTCGAGTCCGACTTGCGCAAACGAGCCGTTTACGGTCGAAGCGAATGTGATCGTCGTGGGTATGTCGCCGCCGGGGGTGAAAGTCAGCGTGCCGGTGAAGCTCGCCTCGCTGGTGTCGGCCGGCGCGTCGCCGAGGTTGGCGTCGAGGTCGTCAATGTTCGAGGCGAGGTTGCCGCCCATCAGACCGTCGTCGTCAACCGCCGCGCTCGCCGCGCCGCCGGTCGGGGCATTGGCGTCGACGATGGTGAAGGCGATGTTGGCAGTAACAGCGTCACCGTCGCGATCGGTGACGGTAAAGGTGCCGACTGCATCGATCGGATTGTTGAGCGGGTTGGCCGCGGTGAAACTGTAGCTGCCGTCGGCTTTGACCCGGATCGTGCCGACCGCGGTCGCGCCTGCGCTGAACAGCGTGACGCCCTGGCTTGAGCCGTCCATCCCGAAGGTCAGCGCGGTGCCGTTGATCGCGGTCACGCCCGCGCCATCGGCGCCGGGGACGAAATCGAGCGTGCCGGTGACGGTCGCGCCTTCGGCCAGGCTGCCGCCAGCCTCATTCGACGCGCTGGGCACGTCGTCGCGCACCGTCACGTTGAAGCTGCCCGGTATGGCGAGCATGTCGCCGTCGCTGTCGGTGACCTGGAAGGTCACGCCCATCAGCGTCACGGTATCCTCGGTCCCCGCGGTCGCGTGCTTGACCGGCTGCGACAGCGTGGTCGAGTAGGTGTAGGTGACGTCGCCGTTCATCCCCACGGTCGCGCCGGTGATCGCCACGCGAATCACTTCCGCCCCGCCCACCGCGGCGCGCCCGATCAGTACACCGGCTTCGAGCGCAAAGGTCACGAAGTTGCCGTCGAGCGTGCGCAGCTGGGTGTCGAGACCAGCGCTATCGACCAGCGCAATCGCGCCCAGCGGGTCCGCCGGGGTGTCGGCCCCGAAGTTGACCACCGCCACACCGCTGGTGTCGAACCGGCTGTCGGTGCCGGCAATCTCGGCGGGATCGGTCTGGCCGTCGTCCGCGTTCGCGCCGGCAAGGCCGTCCTCGTCGATCGCGAGCGGGGTGGTGCTCTTCACCACCGGGACCGAGTCGGCGAGCAGGTTGAGCGTGACCGTGGCGGTCGACATGTCGCCGTCGCCGTCGGTGATCGTGTACTGGAAGCTGTCCGCCCCTTCCGCGCCCGCGTTGGGGGTGTAGGTGAACTGCCCGGTCGTCGCGCTGTAGCTGACCGTGCCCTTGGTCGGCTGCGTCGTGATCGCCACCCCGGCCGAGAGGCTCCCGCCGTCGGCGCCGAAGGTATCGTTGGCGAGCGCGCTGATCACCAGCGGGGTCTGCTCGGCGACATCGAAGGTGCCATCGGCGCGCGCGGTCGGCACATCGTCGATCACCACCACGTCGAGGCTGGCGGTGGCTACCGACCCGTCGGTGTCGGTGACCGAGACCGCGAAGCTGTCGGTGATCGGATCGTTGCCCGCGGCGGTGTGGGTCAGCGTGTTGTCGTTAAGCTTGTAGCTGTAGGCAATCGTCGCCGCGGTGACGTCGCCGTTCGCGTCGGTCGCGGTCGGGGTAACCGATACGATCGTCAGCGTACCGAACGGAGCATTGAAGGTCTGCCCGGGCAGCACCACCGCGCCCGGTCCGAACACCACCACCCCATCGACGACGATCGTGGTGATTCCGTCGACCCCGTTGACCGTGAAAGTCCCGGTCTGGGTCAGCGCAGCGTTGTCGGGCGACGAGCCATCGAGCAGATCGTCTTCGCGGACGGTCTCTTCACCGCCCGCGACGTTCAGCCCGGAGATCGTCACCGGATCGTCCGAGCCGTTGATCGTCACCGTCAGCGTCGTGGTCGAAGTGTCGCCGTCGCCGTCGGTCAGCGTGTAGCGGAACGTCTCGATCAGCGTGTCGTTGCCGTCGAGCCCCTGGACCAGCGGATGGGCGTTGTCGAGGGCGTAGCGATAGCTACCGTCGGCGTTGAGCGTGAGGCTGCCGTAAGCCCCCGCGAGGCCGGCTCCCACCGTTCCGGACACCGGATCGCCTGCACCTGGCAGGAACGCCACTGCGCTGACACGGGCGCCGTCGGCACCCTGGACGTCGAGTACGCCATCGGTCGCGTTGGCATCGGGACCTTCGGTCACATCGATTGTGCTGATCACGTTGCCGGTTGCCGCGAGCGGCCCGTCTTCGGTCACGCTATCGACATCCGCATTTGCCAGCGGCACATCGTCGGCGATCGCGATGACCAGGCTGGTCGAGGCGGTGTCGCCGTCGCTGTCGGTCACGGTGACGGTGAACGTGTCGCTGTCGGGATCGACCAGCGTGTTGTCGGTCAAGGTATAGCTGTAGCTGTAGGCGCCGTTGGCGACGCTGACCGTCAGCACGCCCTTGGCGGTGGTCACGGTGCCGCCGGCGGTCACATCGACCCCGTTGATCACCAGGCTGGCGAGCGTGTCGCCGCCAGTGGTGATCGGGATCGTGCCGACCGCGGTCTCGTCGGGGCTGGCCGCGTTCGAGCCGGCCGGTTCCGCGCCGCGCGCGGGCAGAGCCGCTTCGCTGACGGTGTTGTCGCCCGCGACCGAGACCGTGGGGATCGAGTCCGCCAGCAGCGTGATGGTCACGGTCGCGCGGCTGGCGTCGCCGTCGCCATCGGTGATCGTGTAGTCGAAAGTGACCGTCCCCTGCTCGCCCGCGCCGGGGGTGTAGGTGAAGCTGCCGTCGTTGTTGTAAACCAGTGTTCCGGTGCCGCTGAGCGTGCCGGAAACCGCGGCAACCGCGGAGAAGGCCACGCTGTCGGCGCCCTGGACGTCATTGCCCAGCACGTTGACGGTGACCGGGGCGTTCTCTGTGGCTTGCGTGGCGCTGTCGTTGACTGCCAGCGGCACATCGTCGGTAATGGCGATAACGAGAGTACCGGAGGCACTGTCGCCATCGACGTCGGTGACGACCAGAGTAAAGCTGACGCTGGTGGTGTCGCCCGCGGTGTTGTCGGCGAGGGTGAAGGTATAGCCGATCGTGCCCGCGACGGGATCGAGGCTGGTCACGGTGAGCGTCCCGCTCGGCGTGGTGATCACGGTTCCGACCACGATTGTCGTGCCGTTGATCGTCACGGTAACGGGGGCGTCGCCGCCGGTGAAGGTGATCGTGCCGCTGGTGGTCTCGCTGGGTGCCGGTGCGTTCGAACCGGGCGCCTCGGAGCCGCGCGGGGGCAGTCCGGCTTCGGCAACGACTGTGCCCGGGCCGGTGGTGGGGATCAAGGTGATCGCCGGCGCGGCATCGGCGATCGCGATGGTCAGCGTAGCGGTCGACGCCGAGCCGTCCGAATCGGTCAGGGTATAAGTGAACGCATCGCTGACCCCGCCCGGGGTCCCCGCGGCGCGGGTGTAGCTATAGCTGCCGTCGGCGCGGATCAGGAGGGTACCGTACTGGCCCGCGACCTGAAGGTTGCCCGCCGCATCGAAGCTGGTGTCGACGTTGGCGGTAACATTGTTGCTGGCAATTCGGGTGATCGCGGCGTTGTCCGCGCCGACCGTGTCCGCGCCCGCCGCCCCGCTGGTGGTGCCGGCGGCGGTGATGACGTTGCCGGTCTGCGCGGTGAAGACGCCCGCGCCGAGCGCATCGGTATCGTTGCGCGCGGTCGGCGCATCGTCGGCGACGTTGATCGTCAGCGTCGACGTGGCGGAATCGCCGTCGCGATCGGTGGTGACGATGGTGAACACTTCCGCCACGGTCGAGCCGAGCAGGTTGTCGGTCAGCGTAAAGCTGAACCCGGCGGTGCCCGCCGCCGCATCGAAGCTGGTGATGGTCAAGATGCCGCGCGGGGTCACGAAAGTCTGACCGATCGCGCTGAACGTTGCGCCGTTGATCGTCATCGAGGCCAGACCATCGGGCGCGCTGAACAGGATCGTCCCGGTGGTCGTCTCGCTGTTCGAAGCGGCATTGCTGCCGGCCGGCTCGGCGCCGCGCGCAGGCAGGCCCGCTTCGCTGACGCTGGCGGTGGCGTTGGATGAACCTGCGGGCTGGTCGGGCGTAATCACCAGATTGCTGGGTTCACGGTCGATCGGCTGGGGAATGACCTCCTCGCGCGGCTCGACCGCAAGGTTGAACGCGGTCGGCGGCAGCAGGTCGCCAATGTCGAAAGCGCGCTGGATTGGTCGCGCCGCCTCGAAGAAGTTGCTGCCCGAGCTTCGGGCCGGACCCGCGGCGGGTTCGATCGGCTGGTTGGTGCCAATGGCTTCTCCGCCAATCAGCAGCGCGGCGAAGTTCGACGGCGGCACCGCGACCCCGTCGATGACCAGCTGGGGAACGTTGATAGCGCCGTCCGCAATCACCTGCAGCGTCCCGTCGGGAAGCCGGATCACCAGATCCCGGCCGCGGGCGGTCACGTCGTCGAGCGTCACCCCGGGAGGCAGCACCACGACATTGTCGGCATCCGGAACCGCCGTGCCGTTGGCGGCAGCCGTAATCACGGATGATCCGGGGATTCCACCAGGCGCGAGGGTAATGACCACCGTGGCGGTCGCGGCGTCGCCGTCGGCGTCGATGACGGTATAGGTGAATTGTACGGGACCCTGCTGGCCGGGCACGGGCACGAAAGTGAACAGGCCGGAACCCGGGTCGAAAGTCACCACGCCCTGCTCGGGCTGCGTGAACGTCAAGCGGGCGCCACTGGCGGGGTCGAAAGAGGCGCTCTGCGCCCCCAAGACATCATTGGCGAAAGCGTTGATGACCACCGGCTGGCCGGCGCCGGACTGGAAGACCAGATCGTCGTTTACCAGCGGGGTGTCGCCGCGAGCGGTGTCCTGGCCATCGTTCCGAATGTCCTGAAAATCCATCGTCCTGCCTTCGCCTTGCGATCGGCGAGCCCGTCAGCGGGCCCGCGGAAGTTGCGCGCGGTTGCAGGAAGGGCGCTGGCGGGGGGGCTTCGGACAGAATCCGAACGCCTTCCAGAATCCAACCTGCGACCTTGCGGCGGATGGGTACTTCGAGTCGGTTACCAAAAGCCTCTAGCTAACCGAATCGCGCTCCCAATTAACGCCGCCAGTCAAGCAAACCACCGCCCCAAAGCGGTTGCAAGCGGATTAACCATCGACGCTAGTTACCTAATTTCCTGTGCAAAAAGTCACAGCGCAGAGAAACTCGCGAGTCGCAGCCGATTTTAGGGCTTCCGACGAGCCGAGGCCTGTCAGCGACGAATTGATCCGTATCGAACGAAAGTGTGACCAGCGGGCAACTAGGGCGCGCTGCGCGGCTCGGTCGCCTCGGCAAGGGCCACGTAAAAACGGTTGGCCGAATCGGTGTGCCACGCCCGCGGGGTCCAGCCCGCCGCGAGCAACAACATCGCGGCGCTGCGCAAATCGTACTTGTGGCTGTTTTCGGTGTGGATCGTCTCGCCCGCGCACATCGCGAAGCTGCGCCCCGCGACGGCAAAGCGCACATCGCGGATCGCCTTGAGGTGCATCTCGATCCGGCCCAGCGCGTCATTCCACCGCGCCTCGTGGACGAAGGCCTCGCGCGCCATGTCGCCGTCCAGCTCGCGATTGATCCGGTCGATCAGGTTGAGGTTGAATGCCGCGGTCACGCCTGCCGGATCGTCGTAGGCGGCAAGCAAGGTCGCCTCGTCCTTCAGCCGGTCCATCCCGATCAGCAGCATCGTCCCCTCACCCAGCGTCCGCCGCATCGAACGCAGCAGATCGACCGCGCTGGGGGGCACGAGGTTGCCAATCGTCGATCCGGGGAAGAACCCCACTTTGGGCAAATCGGCGACTTGCGCGGGCAGGTCGACCGGCTTGGTGAAGTCGGCCTCGACCGGGAACACCGGCAGATCGGGAAAGTCAGCGGCGAGGGCAGCGGCCGACTGGCGCAGGAAATCGCCCGAGATGTCGATCGGGACATAGGCCGCGGGCCGGATCGCGCGCAGCAATAGCGGGGTCTTGGTGCTGCTCCCCGAGCCGAACTCGATCACCGCCCGGCCCGCGCCGATCGCCGCGGCAAAGTCCGCGCCGTGGCGCTCGAGGATTTCGGTCTCGGCGCGGGTTGGATAGTATTCGGGCAATTCGGTGATCGCCTCGAACAGCTCCGACCCGGTTTCGTCGTAGAACCACCGCGCGGGAACCGCCTTCTGGCGCTGGCTCAAACCCGCAAGCACGTCCTTGCGGAACGCGGTGTCGATCCCGTCGGCATCGTGATCGACGATCCGCAATCCCGGTTCGATCGCCATCAGGTGTCCTTTGCCAGCCGCACGCCGGTGAACTGCCAGCGCTGGTGGGGATGGAAGAAGTTGCGGTAGCTAACCCGTGAGTGCCCGCGCGGGGTGGCGCAACTGGCGCCGCGCAGCACGAACTGGCCCGACATGAACTTGCCGTTGTACTCGCCCACCGCGCCCGCTGCGGGGCGGAAACGGGGGTAGGGCAAGTACGCCGAGCGGGTCCACTGCCAGCAATCGCCGAACAGAGCGTCGCCGCCGCCCCGCGGAGCGACGGGGCCGGCGCGGTCGAGTTGGGTTCCCGCGGCCGGATCGTGACCCGCAGCGGCCGCCTCCCACTCGAACTCGGTGGGCAGCCGCGCCCCCGCCCACTGCGCGAAAGCATCGGCCTCGTAGTACGAGATGTGCGTCACCGGCGCGTGCGGATCGCGCGGAACCCAGCCGGTATGGCTGAACGCCTCGTCTTCGCGCCAATAGAGCGGCGCCGAAACACCATCGGCCTGGACCCATGCCCACCCGTCCGACAGCCACAGCGCGGCGCTGCGATAACCGCCGTCGGCGACGAACGCCGCCCATTCGGCGTTGGTGACCAGCGTGGTGGCGAGCGCGAACGGCTGGAGCAGCACGTCGTGCGCCGGGCCCTCGTTGTCGAAGGCGAAGCCGGGTCCGGATTGACCGATGCGGACTATTCCGCCGTGGTGTTCATTCCAGTTCACGCGGCGGGTCTCGCCAAGCTCGACACGAGCGGGGTTGGGGTTCGCGAAGGCCGCCGGACCCAGCGGGTTCTGGGCGAAGGCGTGCTTGATGTCGGTGAGCAGCAGCTCCTGGTGCTGTTGTTCGTGGGCGATACCCAGCTCGATCAGCGGCACAAGTTCGTCCCGTTCGAGCAGCGGCGTCATTGCCGCATCGACCTTCGCGCGCCAGCCGCGGATCTCGTCGAGCGAAGGCCGCGCCAGCATCCCGCGCGCAGGGCGGGCATGGCGCGGACCTTCGGCCTCGTAATACGAATTGAACAGGAACGCCCAGCGCTCGTCGAAGCGCTCATGGCCGGGCAGGTGATCGCGCAGTAGGAAGGTCTCCCAGAACCAGGTGGTGTGCGCGAGGTGCCACTTGGCGGGCGAGGCATCGTCCATCGACTGGATCGTGGCATCGGCATCGGAGAGCGGCGCGGCGAGCGCTTCGGATAGCGCACGGGTGGCGCGAAAGCGCTCGGCCAGCGTGTTCCCGAAGGTCGGTGCGTCTGCGCGAATTCGGGTCATGGCCTCGATCATCCCGGTTGAAGGCGCAAGTTCAAGGTTTGTTCCGCCCAGCGTGCGATTTCCTATTCGCGCAAGGCCCGCAAAGCCGCTCCGCCCGCGAACGGGGCGATGGCCAGCGACGCCAGGCTCGCCGCGGCGCACAGCGCCAGCCCGCCCTCGCCGCCGGGCTGGAGCGAGCCCGCGCCGAAGATCAGCAGCGGCACCGCCAGCGGAAGCACGAGCAGCCCGCCCAGCGCCGCTCCGCCGCGCAAGCCCGCGGTGAGCGCGGCGATCGTCACCCCGATCGCGGCGAGGCCGGGGGTCCCCGCGAGCAGCCCCAGCTCGACCCCGCGCAACTGTTCGCCGTCGAGCCCGAGCAGCGCCGCGGCGGGTAGCGCCGCCAGCATCAGCGGCGGCCCGAAGCTGAGCCAGTGGGCCAGGATCCGCGCGGCCAGCACCGTTTCTTCGGCGACGCCGCGCAGCGCCCACTGGTCGAACAGCCCGGCCTCGAGATCGGGTTCGACCAGCCGGTCGAGCGGGAGGATCGCGGCGAGCAGCGCGGCGACCCAGATCACCCCCGCCCCGGTGCGCCCGAGCAGCTGCGCATCGGGTCCGACCGCGAACGGAAACAGCATCGCCACCGCGACGAAGAACAGCACCGGCAGCGTCGCCCCGCCGCGCCCCTGCCCGCCGCGCAGCAGCAGCGCGAGGTCGCGGCGCAGAAGCTGGAGAAAGCGGTTGCTCATGCGTCTGTCGGCTCGAAGGCGGCGAGTTCGAGCCGCGCCATCCCGGCCAGCGCAAACGGCTGGTGCGAAGCAATCACCGCGATCCCGCCCTGCCTTATGTGCCCGGCGACAAGTTGCTCCACCGTCGCGGCGGAAGCGGTGTCGAGCCCGTTGAGCGGCTCGTCGAGCAGCCACAGCGGCGCTCCCGCGAGCAGTGTGCGGGCCAGCGCGGCACGCTTGCGCTGGCCGGTCGAGAGGAAGCGCACCGGCACGTCGAGCAGGTCGCCCAGCCCCAGCGAGATGATCGCCGCGTCGAGCGTCGCCGCGTCGGCGCGGTCGAACCGGCACCAGAACTCCAGCGCCCGGCCCAGCGTCAGGTGCCCGTCGAGCGCGGGACGCTCGTCGGCCAGCGCCAGCGCGCCTTCGCGCGTTACTGACCCGGCGTAGGGCCGCAGCAGCCCGGCAAGGATGCGGATCAGGCTCGACTTGCCGATGCCGTTGGGTCCGGCAAGGTGCAGCGCCTCGCCCGGTCCGAGCGTAAAGCCGAGCCCGCGGAACAGCACCCGGTCGCCGCGGCGACAGGCGAGGTCCAGCGCGGCGAGGCGGCAGGCTTGCATGGCGCGGGGCGATAGGGGAAAGCTTTGGGACTGCCAAGGAGACCGCCGATGCCCATCGCCCGCCTGACCGATGCCGAACGCGACGATGCGCTCGCCAGGTTGCCGCACTGGACCTTGCGCGGCGATGGGCTGGCGATCGTCCGCGAATTGCGTTTCGCCGATTTCGGCGAGGCGTTCGGGTTCATGACCCGCGTGGCGATCGCCGCCGAGAAGGCCGATCACCACCCCGAATGGTTCAACGTCTATAATCGGGTCGAGATCACCCTGACCACGCACGATGCGGGCGGACTGAGCGCGCGCGATGTGGCGCTGGCGCAGGCGATCGATGCGATGGTTGGGTGAACGCCGGCCAACAAGGCCCGTTCGGGTGTGCGGTGGTGGGTTTGTTTAAACCGCGGGCGGTTCCACCACCAGCCGGTCGCGGATCGCGTCGTAGCGCACGCCGATGCCCAGCGCGCGCAACGCCTCGAGGCTGACGAAATCTTCGCCCAAACCTGCGGGCACCGCGTTTTCGCCCGATTGCGCGGCGATGATCGCGGCGAGGCGCTTGCCCTGGGCATAGACCTTGGCGTTGCCGTCGATCCGGATCGGCACGCGCCCGGCATCGGCCCCGGCGATGCTGACCGGCTTGTTCACCTCGATCGCATCGCCCGCCTCGGCTCCGCCGGTCAGACTATAGCTGAGCGCAATCACCCCCGGGACTTTTGAGCGCGGCGAGGTGCGCGCCACTGTTGGCACCGGCAGCGTCGATGCGGCGGCAAGCGGAGCGGATGCGGGGTTATCGCCGGCATCGGGCGTCTCGGTGATCTCCGCGAGTGGCGCTTGCCGGGCGGCGGGTGTCGCGGCAAGTGGGGCGGAACGATGCGCATCGGGCAGGACGAAGCGCACCGCGTAGCCGTCGCGCGCCATCCCCGCGAGCGCCGAGAAATCCAGCCCCGGCGCGGCCATCACGCTGCCCGCGGCAAGCACGCCCAGCCCCGCGGCGAACGCCCAGGGCGCGCGGCTTCGGACGGGTGTGATGCGGCGAACGGTAAAGCGCACGACTCGGAACATCCCCCTGCAAGCGGCTCGATTTTCACCGAAAGCGGGAACGAACGCAAACTTATCCACAATCGGTCAGCTGACGGCCGCCGCTTGCGCCTCCTTTGCCACCACCCGTCGCAGCGCGTTGGCGTAAGTGTCGGGATCCTGCGCGCCGGGGATCAGGTACTTGGCGTTGACCAGCATCGCGGGCACCCCGCTGATGTTCATGTCCCACGCCTGCGCCTCCTCGGCACGGACGCGCTCCCCCAGCACCGGGTCGTCGAACGCGATCTCCGCCTCGTAAAGCGGTAGACCAAGCGCCCCGTAGACCTCCACCAGCACCGCGCGGTCGGAGACATCGCGGCGCTGCTGGAAATGCGCGTCGAACAGCGCGAGCTTGAGCCGGGTCTGTGCCTCGGCTCCGTGCGCGGCGAGCGTGTGGGTGAGCAGTTTGTGCGCAAGGAAGCTGTTGCGCATCCGCTGTGGCGGCGGCTCGCCCTCTCCGGTGTAGCGGAACGAATACCCCGCTGCTTCGGCGATGCTGCTCATCCGCTCGCGCCCCGCCTCGGCCTCGGCGGGCGAGCGGCCGTATTTGCGCGCGATATGCGCGGCGCTGTCCTCGCCTTCGGGCGGCATATCGGGGTTGAGCTCGAACGGGTGCCAGCGGATTTCCGCCTCGATTTCGCCCTCCAGCGTGGCGAGCGCGGTGTGCAACTGCTTGTACCCGATGATGCACCACGGGCACATCACGTCGGACCAGATGTCGATGGTCACCCGAGCAGTCATCGATCGAGCCACCAGACGAGCAGGTGGTGCGCGACCGCGTGCGGCGGCGGGGCCACGAACGCAACACCGTCCTCGCCGCGTGCACCCGCAGTCATCGCTTCGGCCACCTCTTCGCGGGTGAACCAGCGCGCATCGTCGATCTCGTTGGTGTCGATGACCAGTTCCGCGCTGTCGGCGTGGGCGTGGCAGCCGATCATCAGCTGGCTGGGGAACGGCCACGGCTGGCTGGCGACGTATGTGACCGTGCGCACCCGCACCCCGGCCTCCTCGAACACCTCGCGCGCGACGGTCTCCTCGATCGATTCGCCCGGCTCCATGAACCCCGCGAGCGCGGAGAACCGCCCCTTGGGCCACGCCGCCTGGCGCCCGAGCAGCAGCCGTCCCTCATGCTCGACCAGCATGATCGTGACCGGATCGACCCGCGGGAAGTGCTCGCCCCCGCACGCCGCGCAAATGCGCTGCCAGCCGCCCTTGGCGAGCTTCGTCGCCTCGCCGCACCTGGCGCAGAAGCGGTGGCGGGCGTGCCAATCGACCAGACTGCGCGCGGTGCCATAAATCGCCAGCTCATCGTGATCGAGTGTCGCCAGCGCGCGCCACAGCGTGGGGCCCGGCGGCGCGACGCTGCCGATCAGGCTGGCGTGGACTTCGGCAAAGCAGCCTTTCCCTGCCAGCAAGCCGAGAAACACCAGTTCGCTTTCCGGGTCGGCATCGGCCAGCGTACCCCATTCGAGCGTGTTGTCGGGCGTGACCACGGGCAGCAGGCCGTCGAGCCTGAGCAGCCTTGCGCGCCAGTCCATCAGGCCGGCGAGCCGCGCGGGATCGTTGCGGATCGCGTCGGCGCGGTCGAGCTGCGCCCCCGCGAACGCGATCGCGCTTGCGCTCATATCGCCTGAGCCCTGCGCTCCGAGCCCATCGCCTTGAGATCGGCGAGCACCGCAACCGGGAAATCTGCATGCACCGGATAGGCCTCGGACGGCATGTACTGGGTGTACAGCCCCGCGCGCAGCCCGCGCTTGAGATCGACCAGCGCCACCGTCCCCGCCGCGCCGCCCCAGCCATAGGTTCCCGCGGCCTCGCCCAGCCCGACCCGGCCGCCCGCGCCGAACCCCGCTCCGTTTGCGAACGTGCCCTTGGTCGATACGACCGGGGGCAGCAGGTTGCTGGTTCCGGTGCGGATCGCGCGTTCGGACATGATCCGCTTGCCGTCGAGCACCCCGTAGTTGGCGATCATCCGCAGGAACCGGTCGTAATCGCGCGGGCTCGACACCAGCCCCGCCCCGCCCGCCGGAAATGGCGGCTTTTCGGCGAAGATCGAGGCTTCGGCGGGGTCGATCGGCAACGGCATCCCACCGAACACTGCATAGTTGGTCGCAAGGCGATGGATGTTCTTGGCGGCCACCTGGAAACCAGTGCTGGCCATCCCCAACGGGCCGAACAGGCGCTCTTCGAGGAAGTCGTCGAAGGGCTTGCCCGAAACCACCTCGATCACCCGACCCAGCACATCGAGCCCGACCGAATAGCTCCATCTGGTGCCGGGTTCGTAGACCAGCGGCAGCTCGGCCAGGCGATCGGCGAACAGCGCGAGGCTGCCCACCGCCCTGCCGCGGTCGAGCCCGGGGATCGGGATCTTGCTGACCTGACCGGGGATAACCCCCGCGGCTTCGTAGGCCGCCTTGAGCGGGCCCTTCTGGATGATCGTATAGCCCAGCCCCGCGCTGTGGGTCAGCAGGTGGCGGATCGTGATGGCGGTCTTCGCCGGGCGCAGATCGGTGATCGAGCCGTCGGGCGTGACCTGGACCTGCATCTTCGCGAACTTGGGCAGGATGTCGCTCAGCGGCTGGTCGAGACCCAGCTTTCCCGCGTCGATCAGCGTCATCGCCGCCATCCCGGTGACCGGCTTAGTCATCGAATAGATGCGATAGAGCGTGTCGAGCGACTGGGCGTCGCGGTCGTTGAAGCCTTCGGTCCCGCGCGCGATTACCGTCGCTTTCTCTACCCCGAAGCCGAGCGCGGCGAGCATTCCCGACACCTTGCGCTTGGCGACATAGCCATCGACGAACGCCGTGACGTTGGGGAACCGCGCGGTCGCGGCGGTTTTTGCGAACGCCATGTGCGGCGCGACCGCGGCGCCCAGGCCGAGCAATGCGGCGTTGCCGAACAGCGCGCGGCGCGAGAGGTTGAAAGCGTCGAAATCCATGCGACCGGTCCTTTAATGCAATCGGTTCTTTGTGAGCGTGCGGGTCCGCTCCGTCAATCGCGACCCTTGCAAGACGCGGGTGCCCTATCTAGACAACACACATGCTGAACATCATCTCGATCCTCCTCGGCCTCGTCGCGCTGCTGCTGGCGATCCCTTCGGCGATACCGTTCCTCGGCTGGGGCAACTGGATCGTCCTGCCGATCGCGATCCTCGGCGCCGGGCTCGGCGCGCTGTCGTCGAAGAACAGCGGGCGCAATTTCTGCCTGGTGGTGATCGTGATTGCAGTGATTCGGCTGAGCCTTGGCGGCGGGATTTTCTAGGGTCCAAGCGCCAGCCTAGCCGCTTTTGCAAACAGCGTTGGCAACCCTGCGGAGTCGAGTTGGCTTTGCGCCCACCACTCGCCCTCGCCCGTAGCGACCTTACTGACAACCACCTCGAGTTCCAGATCGAAGTGGGTGAAGCCGTGGCGCACCACGCCGAGTATGTCGCCCGGCCCGCCATTGCCGTCGCCGCGCGCATTCCACCCATCGTCGGGCAACGCGCGCATTCCGCCGAGCATTCCCTTGGGCGGGCGGCGAACGAGCCACACGTCATCCCCACGCACGATCCAGTACGCGCGCCCGCGCCGCAGCGGCTTGGCTTTCTTCGCCGCCTTCAGCGGGAGCGCTTCGGGCGCACCAGAGGCGTATCCAAGGCACGCCTCACGCAGCGGACACAACAGGCAGCGCGGCGTGCGGGTGGTGCAGATCGTCGCGCCGAGGTCCATCATCGCTTGTGCGAAATCGCCCGCGCGCTCGGTCGGCGCGATACGCTCGGCCGCCGCGCGGATGCTCGCCTTCGCTCCCGGTAGCGGCTGGCGAATCGCGAACAGCCGCGCCACCACGCGTTCGATGTTGGCATCGACCGGCACCGTCGCGCGCCCGAACCCGATCGCCGCCACCGCCGCCGCGGTATAGGCGCCCACCCCGGGCAAATCGCGCAGCCCCGCCTCGCTGTCCGGAAAGCCACCCAGAGCCACCACCGTCCTGGCGCAGGCAATCAGTTTGCGCGCGCGGCTGTAGTATCCCAGCCCGGCCCACGCGCTCATCACCTCGGCCTCGTCCGCCGCCGCCAACGCCGCGACGGTCGGCCAGCGTTCGGTAAAACGCAAAAAATAAGGAGCGACGGCGGCCACCGTCGTCTGCTGGAGCATAACCTCGGACAGCCACACCCGGTACGGCCAGTCGGGTCCCAGCGTGGCCGGGTCGGTCCCCGGCGGCGCACGCCACGGCAGGGCGCGGGCACTGGCGTCGTACCAGGCGAGAAGGTCTTGCGCGATGGTCTGCCCGCTGGCCTGCATCGCGGCGCTATGGCATGGGCGGAACGACGATGGAACGCGCCCCGCCCCCCTCGAAGCCTAGGACTGCCGCCAAGCCCTACGAACGCCCGCGCGGCGGCGCGGCGCGCCCGATCGCCGAACTGATGCCCGAGATCGGGCGCACCGCGTTCCGCAAGTTCGGGTTCGTCCAGTCGAGCGTGGTCACCCGCTGGCCCGAGATCGTGGGGACACGCCTCGCCCGCTCATGCGCCCCCGAATCGATCCGTTTTCCGATCGGCGAGAAGCGCGACGGGATTCTCCAGCTGGTGGTCAAGCCCGCCTTCGCGCCGATCGTCCAGCATTCGATCCCCGAAATCATGGACCGGGTGAACCGCTTTTTCGGCTATGCCGCGGTGGCCAAGGTCAAACTCCGGCAAGGCGACGTTCAGCCGCCGCCTGCTGTGGCGCAGGCTAGCCGCGCCGCGCCGCCATCGCTCAAGCCGATCCCGTTCGAATTGGGCGAAAGTTTGCGCGACATCGGCGACCCGGAGCTGCGCACGGTGCTCGAATCGCTCGCCCGCAGCTTGGGCACTGCCGCCGAAAAGGGCAAAAGTGGGGACGACGATGCGAACTGAAATGACGATCGCCGGGCTTGCTCTCGCATTGGTGGCCGGGGCCGCGCTGGCCCAGACCAAGCCTGCCGCCAAACCGGCCGCCAAGCCGCCCGTGCGCAACTGGAACATCGCCATCGCGGAGACCCCGCAGGGGCATCAGCTCGGCAACCCCGCGGCCAAAGTCAAACTCACCCAGTTCGTCAGCTACACCTGCCCGCACTGCGCGGCCTTCGAGGCGCAGGCCGATGCCTCGCTGCGGCTGGCGTTCATCGCCACGGGCAAGGGTTCGGTCGAGGTGCGCAACTTCGTCCGCGATCCGGTCGACCTGACCGCGGCTCTGCTCACCAACTGCGGCCCGGCGGACAAGTTCTTCCTCAACCACGCCGCGTTCATGCGCAGCCAGGCTGCGTGGATTGCGCCGCTCGCGAGTCCCACCCCGGCACAGCGGGCGCGCTGGTCCGGCGGCGCGTTTGCCCAGCGAACCCGCGCTATCGCCAAGGATTTCGGGTTCTACCGGATCATGCAGACCCGCGGCTACACCGCCCCGCAAGTCGACAAGTGCCTCGCCGACGAGGCGTTGGCCCAGCGGCTCGCCACCTCGACCGAGGAGGCGGCAACCACGCTGTTCGTCACCGGGACTCCATCCTTCGCGATCGACGGGGTCGTGTTGACCGGAACCCATTCATGGGGCGCGCTGCGCCCTCAGCTGCATGCCCGGATGCGGGCGGATTGACCCCCTCCTCTCCCCTAGCGGGAGAGGAAAGCGAAGCTTGTTCTGCCAGGAACTAGCGCGACTTGGAGAGGGGGCGAGGCTGGGCGCTCGGCCGCGCCCCCTCTCCAACTCCGCCTAGGCGCGATGCGCCAAGGCTTCGTATCCTCTCCCGCAAGGGGAGAGGAGAATGAGCGTCAATCCTGTGGATGGGGGACCCCCTTACACCTCGCCGCGCTTCTAGAATCGGCGGTTTTGCCCTAGCCATGGCGGAATCGCTTCATTTCGATGGGAAAACCGCATGCTTTTTCGCGCCGCCGTCGTCAGCCTCGCCGCCCTCGCCCTGGGACTTTCCGCCTGTGGCAAGTCCACCGACGCCACCGGCGCGCCCGACGCCAGCTCCACCCCGATCGCCAAGGTCGCGGCTCCTGCGGGGCAGGCCTGGGCCGAGAAGGTCACCGTGACCCCTGAAGGCGGCTATCTGCTGGGCAACCCCGCGGCGCCGATCAAGCTGGTCGAGTACGGCGCGCTGAGCTGCTCACACTGCGCCGATTTCTCCGAGGCGGCCTTCACCAAGCTGCGCGACGACTACATCGCCAGCGGCCGGGTCAGTTATGAATTGCGCCTGTTCATGCTCAACGCGCTCGATCTGCCCGCGGCGATGCTGGCGACTTGCGGCACCCCCGAATCGGTGATCCCGCTGAGCGAGCAGTTCTGGGGCTGGCAGGCCGAGATGTTCACCAACCTCCAGACCGCGGGCGACGCCAGGCTTCAGGCCGCGGGCGCCTTGCCGCCGGGCCAGCGCTTTGCGGCGATTGCCAACCTGGCGGGGATGGACACCTTCTTCGCCGAGCGCGGGATCGCCGCCGACCAGGGGCAGGCTTGCCTCGCCGACGCCGCCAAGGCCACCGCGCTGTCCGAAGCGACCCAAAAGGCCAGCACGGAGAAGAACGTCACCGGCACGCCGTGGTTCTTCATAAACGGCAGCGACGTCGGAACCCAGACCTGGGCGACTCTCGAGCCGATGCTCCAGAACGCCGGCGCGCGGTAGCGGACGGCCGGGGGGCGGAGGGGACAGAATGCGCTTCGAGAAGCTCCGCCTGTCGGGCTTCAAGAGCTTCGTCGAGCCCGCCGAATTGCGCATCGAACCGGGGCTGACCGGGGTCGTAGGACCCAACGGCTGCGGCAAATCCAACCTGCTCGAGGCGATCCGCTGGGTTATGGGCGAAAGCTCGCCCAAATCGATGCGCGGCGGCGGGATGGAAGACGTGATCTTCGCGGGCACCGCGCAGCGCCCGGCGCGCGACTTTGCCGAAGTGGTGCTGACGGTGCGCGGCAGCGCCGACGTCCTTGGCGCCGACAACGACGAAGAGGCGCAGATCGACGTCGCGCGGCGGATCGAGCGCGGGGCGGGATCGGCCTATCGCGTCAACGGGCGTGACGTGCGGCAAAAGGACGTCGCGCTGGTCTTCGCCGATGCGGCGACCGGGGCGCACTCGCCCGCGCTGGTCTCGCAAGGCCGGATCGCGGCGGTGATCGCGGCCAAGCCGGCCGAGCGGCGGATGATGCTGGAAGAAGCCGCGGGGATCGCCGGCTTGCACGTCCGTCGCCGCGATGCCGAGCAGAAGCTGCGCGCGACCGAAACCAATCTCGCCCGGATCGACGATCTGTTATCGGGCTTGGAGACGCATATCGGGGGATTGCGGCGGCAGGCGCGCGCGGCTGACCGGTACAAGGCACTGTCGCAGAAGATCAAGCTGGCCGAGGCGCGGCTGGTCTTCGCGCGTTGGCGCGATGCCGCCGCTGCTGCCGATGCCGCGCTGGAGGAAGCCAAGGCGGCCGAGGCCGCGGTCGGGCAGGCCCAGCAAGCGAGCAAGGCCGCGCAGGACGCGCAGCACGCCGCCGCTGCCGCGCTCGCCGAAGCGCGCGACGAGCTGTTCGACCGCCGCCAGGACGCCAGTGCGCACGGCGCGCGGATGGCCGCGCTGGCGAGCCAACTCGAGGCCGCGGAAGAACGCCTTGCCGATCTCGACCGGCAATTGGCGCGGATCGAGGCAGACGAGGGCGACGCGGGACGGCTGACCGGCGATGCCGCCGCGGCGCTGGGCCGGCTGACGCGCGAAGCCGAGGAAGCCGAGGCCGCGGTCGAGCGCGAGGAAGCGCGCCGTCCCGTGGCCATCGCGGCGCAGGATGATGCCGAACGCGCGGCGCGCGCCGCCGAACTGGCCATGGCCCAGGCGGTCGCCGAGCAGGCCGGGGTCGATGCCGACTGGCGCGTGGCCGAAGCCGCGATCGCCAGCGCCCGGGCGCGGTTGGGGCGGCTCGACGACGAGGCGCGGCGGCGTGTGGCGCAGGCCGTGGAGCTCGAAGCGGCTGGCGATCCCGAGGCTGCGCTGGCGAAGGCGCAAGCGTCGTACTTTGCCGCGCAAACGGCGATGGGCGATGCGCAAATGGCTCGCACCACTCTGGCGCAAGGCCGCGCCGCGCTGGTTGCCGCACGCGATGCGGCGGGGGATGCGCTGGCGCAGGCGCGCGCCGAACTCGCCGGGGTCGAGCGAGAGGCGCAGGCTCTCTCGCGTGATCGCGAGGCGCGCGCGCGCAAGGCCACCGGGCGCACCGCGATCGAGGCGGTCAAGGCGGCGTCGGGGTATGAACGCGCGCTCGCCGCGGTGCTGGGGCGCGAGGCCAAGGCCGCGCTGGGCGCGGCTCCGGCGGGAGCGGACGGCCGGTTCTGGACCGGGGCAAAGGCGCCCGCCCCGCTCGCCGACAGCCTCGCCCAACACGTCACCGCCCCATCCGAACTTGCCGCGCGGCTCGCGCTGGTTCGCGTCGCCGAAGCCGACGATGGCCACGCGCTCGCACCGGGCGAATGGCTGGTCACGATGGCTGGTGCGTTGCGCCGCTGGGACGGACTGGTGGTGCGTGGCGAAGGCGCTGCGGAGGCCGCCGAGTTGGAGGCCGCCAACCGTCTCGCCGCGCTCGAAGCCGCGCTTCCCGCCAGGATCGCCGCACGCGATGCCGCCGGGCAGGCGTTCGCCTCGGCGGGTGAAGCGGTCACCGCGCACCAATCCGAACTCGCTTCCGCCGAAGCCGCGCTCGCCAGCGCCGCCGAGGCCGAGCGCCAGGCCCTGCGCGCGGTCGATCAGGCCGAAGCGGCGCGCGACCGGCTCGCCGCCCGCCGCCGCGAGCTCGACGCCGCGCGCGCCGATCTCGAAGAGCAGCACGATCAGGCGCGCAACGAACTGGCCGAGGCTGAAGCGAAGCGCGCCGCGCTGCCCGATCCCGCCGAAGGCCGCGCTGGCGTCGATCGCGCGCGCGCGCGGCACGAGGCCAACCGGCAGGCGTTGCAAGCGGCGCTCGCCGCGCTTGCCAGCCTCGATCAGGGGCTGTCCGCCGCGCGCGAGCGCCGCGCGACGCTGCGCGCCGACATCCGCGGCTGGGAAACCCGCGCGGGTGATGCCGAACGCCGCATCGCCGAAATGGCCCGCCGCCGCGAGGACCTCACCGCCGAGCGCGCGGTAATCGCCGCAAAGCCCGCCGGGCTGCTGCGCGAGATCGAGGGCGGAGAGGAAACCCGCGAACGGCTCGGCACCGAACTCGCTGCCGCGGAAGCCGCGCTGGCGACGCGCGAAGGTACCGCCAAGGCCGCGGGGGAAGCGCTCGAAGCGCTTGTGGAAACGCTCTCCGCGGCACGTGAAGCGCGCGCGGGCGCGTCGGCGCGGGCCGAAAACCAGCAGGCGCGGCGCGAGGAGATGGCGCGGATTTCGGGCGAACGCTTCCAGTGTCCGCCGCCGCTGCTCGCCAAGCAGTTCGAATTTGATGCGGCCCAGATCGCCGACGCGGGCGAAGAGTCGGCGGCGATGGACCGCCTCGTCGCCGACCGCGAGCGGCTTGGCCCGGTCAACCTCGTCGCCGCCGACGAACTCGCCGAAGCCGAGGCACGCCACGGTCAGAGCGCCGCCGAGCAGGCCGAACTGGCAGAGGCCGTCAACCGCCTGCGCGGCTCGATCGGCAGCCTCAACCGCGAAGGCCGCGAACGCCTGCGCGCCGCGTTCGAGGAAGTCGACGGGCATTTCCGCCGCCTGTTCACCCGGCTGTTCGACGGCGGACAGGCGCACCTGGCGATGATCGATTCGGACGATCCGCTCGAGGCCGGGCTCGAGATCTTCGCCCAGCCCCCGGGCAAGCGGCTGCAATCGCTGACGCTGCTGTCGGGTGGCGAACAGGCGCTGACCGCGATCGCGCTGATCTTCGCGCTGTTTCTCACCAACCCCGCACCGATCTGCGTGCTCGACGAAGTCGACGCCCCGCTCGACGACGCCAACATCGAACGCTTCTGCGACCTGCTCGACGCGATGGTCGGCGAAACCGACACCCGCTACCTGATCGTCACCCACAACGCCGTGACCATGAGCCGCATGCACCGCCTGTTCGGCGTGACGATGGTCGAGCAGGGGGTGAGCCGCCTGGTCAGCGTGGATCTGGGCGGGGCGGTGGAGTTGCTGGCGGCGGAGTAGCGTTGACTTCCACGTTTTTGTAACTACAAATGGAGACGCATGACGGCGGTAACGCGGGTCGTCATGCCCCGGCAAAAGAGGCCGAATCAGAATGGCTCTGTTTCGGAGGCCGGCGTGAAGATCGAGTACGATGAAGCAAAACGGCTATGGACGCTTGAAAGGCGAGGGCTCGATTTTCTCGATGCTCCCGCAATTTTGGATGGATTCTATGTCGTTCAAGAAGACGACCGAACGCCTTATCCTGAGCGGAGATACCTCACTTATGGGTATCTGTTTGATCGTCTCACGATGTTTGCATGGACGCCAGTTCCCGGCGGGATGCGCATCTTCTCGATGAGAAAGTGCAATGACCGAGAGCAACGCAAATTTGACCGATGGATGGGATGACGACGATCTTCCCGAGTGGACGGACGACCAGTTTCGCCGCGCCGCTGTATATCATGGTGGCAAGCTCATTCGGCCCGCCGATGGCACCCTTACCAAACCAGGCAGGCCGAAATCCGCCGATCCGAAGAAGCAGGTGACCTTGCGTATCGACAGCGCCGTGCTCGAAAAATTCCGAGCCACCGGCAAAGGCTGGCAATCGCGGATCAATGCCGAATTGCGCAAGGCGCTCGGTATCTAATCCAGCACATACCTCGGCCCGGTGCCGCCCGCCGCCGCGCGATCGTCGCGGTTGTAGAGCTGGCAGCGCTGCAAACTCAAACACCCGCAGCCGATGCACTGGTCGAGCTTCTGCTTGGTGCGGGTGAGGAGCTGGATCTTGGCATCGAGCGCGACGCGCATCGAGCGGCTGATGCGTTGCCAGTCGGTCAGCGTGGGGGTGCGGCCCTGGGGGAGCGTGGCGAGTTCGGCCTCGATCTCGGCGAGGCCCAGCCCGAGCTTCTGGGCGATCAGGATGAAGCTGATCCGGCGGATGTCCGAGCGCAGGAAACGCCGCTGATTGCCCGCGGTGCGCAGCGATGTGAGCAGCCTGCGCTCCTCGTAATAGCGGATCGCCGAGACCGCGACCCCGGTGCGCTTCGCCAGCGTGCCGATGCTGACCAGATCGTTCTTGTCCATCTGGACGATTCCCTCTCGACCCATTTTTTTCTTGACCTCAAGTTAGCTTGAGATTGCACAAGAGGCAAGCCGAATGATTCGCGAGGATCGGTCCGGCATCGAAAATCAACAACTTGAACAGGAAACATCGACATGGCCGCAGCTCGACTCGAACACGCCAACATTACCGTCTCCGACCCCGACCGCTCCGCCGCACTGTTCGAAAAGCTGTGCGGGTGGCACGAGCGCTGGCGCGGGGCGTCGCAGCTGGGCGGGTGGACGATCCATGTCGGGACGCCGCAAGCCTATCTGGCGATCTACACCAACGAGGGCCGCGGCGGGCCCTACGCGAAGGGTGTGCCGCTCAACCACATCGGGATCGAAGTCGACGATCTCGCCGCCGCCGAGGCGGTGGTGGTCGCGCACGGACTCGAACCGTTCGGCCACGGCGACTACGAGCCGGGGCGGCGGTTCTACTTCTTCGACTGGGACGGGATCGAATTCGAGGTGGTGAGTTACGTTTAGCTCTCCCACCAAGTCCGCTCGTGTCGGGCGAAGTCGAGACAAGTCACGCCCGACCGTCGCGCGCGATCCCTCGACTTCGCTCGGGATGAGCGGAGATAGGGTCACCCACCCGTATTCCCCACAACATAACACGCCGCCGCCAGCAGCAGTCCGGCAAAGCGGTTGCTGCGGAACTTGGCGAGCGCGTCGCCGCCGTCTTCGGGCTGAAGATTCATCACCTGCCACCCAAGGTGCCCGGCCATGGGCAGCAGGGCGAGCAGCGCGATCCAGTCGTCGCGCAATAGCCAGAAGGCCAGCGCCCACAGCGCCACCGCGGCGGCATAGAACCCCGCCACCCCGCCGCGCACGTGCGCTCCCATCCTGAGCGCGCTCGACCGGATCCCGATCAGCGCGTCGTCCTCGCGGTCCTGGAGCGCGTAGATCGTGTCGTAGCCGATCACCCAGGCGATGCACCCGGCGTAGAGCGCGGCAAGGGCGTCGAGGTGGTCGCCGCGCACTTCGACCCAGCCGACCAGCGCGCCCCAGCTGAACACGATCCCCAGCCACGCCTGCGGCCACCTGGTGATCCGCTTCATGTAAGGGTAGGCGGCGACGGGCAGGAGGCTGGCCAGCGCGACGAGCTGCGCCTGCCAGCGCAACTGGAGCAACACGACCAGCCCGATCAGGCACAAGGCGCCCAGCCACGCCCAAGCCGCGCGCAGCCCGATCGCCCCGCTCGCCACCGGACGCAGCGCGGTGCGCGCGACCTGACGGTCGAGATCGCGATCGACGATGTCGTTGTACACGCACCCCGCCCCGCGCATCGCGATCGCGCCCAGCAGCAGCCAGCCGATCAGACTCCAGCGCGAGTTGCCAGCCTCTGGCCCGCCCGCCAGCAGTACGCTCCACGCGCAGGGCCAGAACAGCAGCCACCAGCCGATCGGCCGGTCGAACCGGGCGAGCTGGGCAAAACCGCGCAGGCCTTCCGGTAGGCGCGCAACGAGACCGCGATGCTGGGTGTCGGGGACGATGGATTGAGTCATCATCCCAACCTAAACCAAACCGTCACCCCGGCGAAAGCCGGGGTCCCGCTTTTCTTCGGGCGCCGCAGAGGAAGCGGGATCCCGGCTTTCGCCGGGATGACGGGGAGGGTAGAGATCGGGATATGCCCGCCACCCCCGCCTGGCCCCCGCGCAGCGCGCCGCGGTTGTTCGTTAGCCAGCCGCTGAGCGCCGGCGCGCAAGTGATGCTCGACGGACCGCAGGCGCATTACCTGACGCGGGTGATGCGCGCCGCTCCGGGCGACGCGGTGGTGCTGTGCGACGACCTGACCGGCGAGTGGGCGGCGCGCGTGGTCCACACCGGCAAGCGCAGCGTCGAACTGCTCGCGGCGATGTGCCTTCGCCAGCGCGAGCAAGTGCCCGACTTCTGGCTGTGCCCCGCGCTGCTCAAAAAGGACCGCTTCGACCTGGTGCTGGAAAAGGCGACCGAGCTGGGCGTGCGCGCGATCCGGCCGGCGCTGACCCGGCGCTGCGTGGCTGACAAGCTCAACCCCGAACGCGCGCGGGCGATCGTGGTCGAGGCCGCCGAGCAGTGCGCGCGCACCGCTTTGCCAGAACTCGCCGCTCCGGCGAATCTCGACGCCCTGCTGCGCGGCTGGCCTGCGGATCGCACACTGTTCTTCGCCGACGAGCAGGGCGGCGCCCCCGCTGCCAGCGCCTTTGCCGCGCATCGGGGCCCCGTCGCGCTGCTCACCGGCCCCGAAGGCGGGTTCGACGATGCCGAGCGCGCCGCGATCCGCGCCTGCCCGCAAGCGGTGGCGATCTCGCTCGGCCCGCGCATCCTGCGCGGCGAGACCGCGGCGCTGGCCGGGATCGCTACGTGGATGGCGGTGGCGGGCGATTGGGCGGCGAATTAGTGCTGGCGCAACAATGGCCTCTCACTTAACGCGCGGGCCATGAGCACGAGAACGGTTTCAGATCGCAACGATCCTGTGATCGAAAGCCGCGATGCGCTGATCGCGCCGATGATCAAGGGCGAGAAGCCCGCCAGCAAGTGGAAGATCGGCACCGAGCACGAAAAATTCGTGTTCTGCGAGGCCGACCACCACGCCCCGTCTTACGATGAGCCCGGCGGTATCCGCGACCTGTTGCTGGCGCTGACCGAATTCGGCTGGACCCCGGTCGAGGAGGGCGGGAAAGTGATCGCCATGTCCGGGCCTGACGGCGCGGTCAGCCTCGAGCCCGCGGGCCAGCTCGAACTGTCGGGCGCGCCGCTCGACAACCTTCACCAGACGTGCGCCGAAACCGGGCGCCATCTCCAGCAGGTCAAGGCGATCGGGGCCAAGACCGGCACGGGCTTCCTCGGGCTCGGGCTGTGGCCCGACAAGCGCCGCAGCGACATGCCGATCATGCCCAAGGGCCGCTACGCGATCATGCTGAACCATATGCCGCGGGTCGGCACCATGGGGCTCGACATGATGCTGCGGACCTGCACCATCCAGGTCAACCTCGACTATGCGAGCGAGGCCGACATGGCGCAGAAGTTCCGCGTCGGGCTCGCGCTTCAGCCGCTGGCGACCGCGCTGTTCGCCAATTCGCCGTTCCTTGAAGGCAAGCCCAACGGGTTTCTCAGCTATCGCAGCCACATCTGGTCGGACACCGATCCGCAGCGCACCGGGATGCTGCCGTTCGTGTTCGAGGACGGCTTTGGCTACGAACGCTACGTCGATTACATGCTCGACGTGCCGATGTATTTCGTCTTCCGCGACGGCAAGTACATTGACGCTGCAGGGCAGAGCTTTCGCGATTTCCTCAAGGGCAAGCTCCCCGCGCTGCCCGGCGAACTGCCGCTTGCGTCGGACTGGATCGACCACCTTTCCACCGCGTTCCCCGAGGTCCGGCTCAAGAGCTTTCTCGAGATGCGCGGTGCCGACGGCGGCCCGTGGAACCGGATCTGCGCCTTGCCTGCGCTGTGGGTCGGGCTGCTGTACGACCAGACCGCGCTCGACGCGGCGTGGGACCTGGTCAAGCACTGGTCGATGGATGAGCGCGAGGCCTTGCGCAACGCGGTGCCGAGGCAAGGTCTGGCAGCGCCGGTTCCCGGCGGCGGAACCTTGCGCGAACTGGCGCGCGAGGCGCTGGCAATCGCCCGCGGTGGCCTCACGGCGCGTGCGCGGCTCAATTCGAGCGGAGACAACGAGAGCGGCTTCCTCGATCCGCTCCACGAAATCGTCTCACGCGGCGAGACCCCGGCCGAGCGGCTGCTGCGGCTGTACCACGGCGAATGGGGCGGCGATCTGACGCGGATCTACGAAGAAAGCTTCTAATGGTACGTGGCCGAATGGCGTGGACGAAGGTTTGCCGATCCGGGCCTGTCGCCCAACTTTATTCGGCCGGCTGCACCACCATTCGCCGGTCCCGCCGCGACAGGGCCAGCAAGCGCCCGATCACCCGCGTGATCGTTGGGTTCCGCGCCATCCAGTCATAATATTCGCGGTACTTGGCGTCCTCGGCCAGCAAGTGCCGCTCCTCGGTTTTCGCGCGCCACCAATAGATCGCGCTGACCAGCATCAGCATCGCGGTGTTGCGGACCGCCTCCACCGTCGATCCGGTCGTGGTCAGGAACGGCAGCGTGGAGAGCCACCAGAACGCGTTCTTGGACAGATACGCCGGGTGGCGGGTGAAAGCGTAAGGGCCGTTGGTCAGCACCCCGCGGTAGGTGAGGTTGGAAAAGCGCAGGCCGAACGCGACCGTCGCCCAGGCGTAGATCGCGGTCAGGAACACCAGCAGCGCGCCCCAGGTCCACAACAACGCCGGATGGCCGGCCATCCACACGCTCCATTCCTGCGTGCCCTGATGATAGTCGATCACCGCACCCCCACCCATCAGGATAAACGGCGGATAGCACAGCAGGGCGGCCAGCCAGCCGTCGAGATAGGGGTTGGCGGTGCGGATGTGCGCGTCGAGCGGGCGCATCGTCAGCAGGTAGCCGACCATCGCGATCTGCACGTCGATCACGAACAACACCGCGATCAGCGACCCTGCCAGCCGGGCGGGATCGTCCACAATCGCGCCGAAGTCCGCCTCGATCACCGCGGCGAAACCGCCCGGCAGGATCGAGATCATGAACGCGCAGAAAAAGCCCTTCACCGCCCAGCCGCGCCAATGGTGGCGGACTTGCGCCGCATCGTAGGCCTCGCGCCCGATCAGCATCGCCCCGAAATGCCACGCCCCGTCGCGCGGGTTCACCAGAACCCGGTCGAGCCAGGGGACGTAGAACAGCGATCCGGCGAGCATCAACGGCGCGGCGGCGCCGAGCACTTCCATCGCGAACAGGTATTGCCCCGACCAGTACCACCGCGCAATCATGTAGACTGCCGCGATCAGGCCCCATGTGGCCCACAGCCCGGCGAGCTTGGGGATCGCGGTCTCGACCGCCTCGGCCAGCGGGCGCGGACGGTCCCAGGCGATCCCGGTCGAAGCGCGGCGGTGGACCTTGTCGACCAGCAGCGACCACAGCACCATCGGCAGCCCCGAAGCGACAAGCGCGGCCAGCGCCGCGTAGCGCCCGGAGAGCGGCGCGCGCGGACCGGGAACGCCCAACAGCTCGGCGATGCTCGCCCATTCGCGGCAGATCACGATCCACAGGAACAGGCCGACCAGTCCCGCGAAGCCGACGCCTGCGGATACGTCGCTGACAGGGCGGGGATCGACCAGATGATCGCGCGGTTCCATCGCGCGCGGTTTAGCGGCGGAGGGTTAAGGGCGCGGTAATGAGCTGAGCAAAAGCCCTCTCCCCTTCAGGGGAGAGGGTTGGGAGAGGGGGCCGTGCGCCACATGCCCCTCTCAACTCCGACTAGCGGGCAAGCTCGCAAGTCTGCGTGTCTCTCTCCTGAAGGGGAGAGAGCCGCGCCTACCGGAATGCGCTGATCTTGCCGCTGTCGTCGAGGATGTAGAGCGTGTTGTTGGCCACAACGGGCGCGAGGCTGACCGGGTCATCGAGCTTGATGAACGGGGTCATCGCGCCGTCGGCGGCGTTGACCGAGACGACCTCGCCGCGCATGTTGGCGACCCACAGGCGGTCGCCGGCAAGCACCGGGCCGGTCCAGTAGAACTCGCCCTTCTTCTTCTCCTCGTTCTTGAACTGCTGGAGCTGCGCGATCCAGCGGACCTTGCCGTTGCCGCGCGCGAGGGACAGCAGGCGCGAATCGTCGGTCAGCACGAACACCCATTCGCCCGCGATCGCCGGGGTCGAGATGCCCGCGAGGTTGAGCTCCCAGATGCGCTGCCCGGTGACCAGCTCGTAGGCCGCCATGCGTCCGCCCTGGCCCAGCGCATAGACCCGGCCGCGGTCGATGATCGGATCGGCGTCGATATCGGTCAGCGTGGCGACCGAAGTGGCGATGCTGGTCCGCGCCAAGGCATCGGACCACAATTGCCGTCCGTTTTCATAACGATAGGCGGTCAGTTCGCCCGAGCTGTAGCCCGCGATCACCGTGCCCTGCCCGGCGGCGGGCGCAGCGACGCCGAACACCCCCGCCTGCGCCTGCGACCCGCTCTCGTTCCACAGCGGTTTGCCGTCCGCGGCGTTGAGCGCGAAAATCTGGTTGTCCTGGGTCATCACGTAGATCGCATCGAAGGCGATTGTCGGCGAGCCGCGCAGCGGACCCGCGGGCTTGACCCGCCAGATCTGCGTGCCGTTCGTGGCGTCGAGCGCGGCGACCTCGCCCAGCCCGGTGGTCACATAGACCCGGTTGTCGGCAAAGCTGACCCCGCCGCCGAACAGCGACGAACTGTTGTTCTCCATCCGCAACCGGACGGTCCAGTTCTCGCGGCCGGTGTTGGCGTCGAAGGCGTGGACCGCACCCTCGGTATCGAACGCGAACAGTTGTCCGCCGCCGATCACCGGTGCCGCGGCGAGGCGCCCGCCCGGCTTCGATCCGGCGATGTTCGCGGTCCAGGCGCGCGCGGGGGTCGCCGCGAGTGCGACGTGGCCATAGCTTTTGGCGGCGTTGCCTCCCGGCTGCGACCAGTCGGGGTTGGTTTCGGCGGGGGGCAGGACCACCGCGACGCTCGCCAGCGAAGGATCGACCTTCGCCCCGCTTTCGATGCGCGACAGCACCGGCATCCGGTTGCCCAAGGTCGGCGTGGTCTTGGCCTTCTTGCCACCGCCGATCACCCCGCACGACGCCACGGCGACCGCCAGCAGCACGACGAGGGGCGCGGCCAGGAGGCGGCGGGAGAAACGGGTGTTCATCGAAGAAATCCTCATCACAGCTTACTGCGCCGGAGCGGCAGGACCGGCGGCGGCCACCGGCGAATTGATCAGCGCCGCGTCGACATCGACGATCGCATCGACCCCGAGCAGCCCGGACAGCTGGCGGGCGCGCGTGCGCAGCGTTTCGGGAACCTTTGGATCCTTGGCGATCTGGGCGAACAGCGGCCCGGCCAGATCGTTGCGACCCTGCTTGAGATAAGCCGCGCCGACCAGTTCGCCCGCGCTGCCGAACCAGGCGTTGCCGGGTACCGCGAGCGGCTTGAGCCGAGCGATCACGGTCTCGGGGGTCAGCGTATCGAAATCGAGCGCGACTTGGCGGATAAGCGCGAGATCGCGATAGGGCTGCGGCATCGCGTCGTCTGCTGCGACCCCCGCATAGAGCTTCGCGGCCTCGGCCTTGCGCCCCTGCTCGAGCGCGATCCCCGCCTGCATCAGCGTCGCGGCGGCGCGGGCGCCGGCGGGGCCTTCGCTGGTCAGCGGCTCGAGCGCAGCAGCGGCCGGGGCCAGCCGCGCCGCCTCGACCTGATCGAGCGCGATCATGTATTTCTCGCCCTGCTCTCCCGCGACCGTCTGCTGGTTATCGCGCCACCACAGCCAGCCGCCCAACGCCAGCAGCAGAGCCACCACCGCAATTCCGGCAAGCACGCCATAGCGGGTCATCGCGGTCTTGAACTGGTCCTCGCGCAGCGCGTCGTCCACCTCGCGCATGAACACGTCCTGCTGGGCGAGCGCCTTCTTGTCGGCGGGAGGCGGGGTTTTGTCGTCGGGGCGGAGGGCCAAGTGAGAATTTCCGTCGGTCAGTCCTGGGGGGTCAGGCTGGGTCAGCCGCCCGTTTAGCCAAAGGCGGCGTCATTTCAATGTTCTTCGAGTCCATCGCGTGAACCGCCGGTGAAGCGGGCCGGCTGCTAGGGGAACCTCTCGCGGCCCATCACCTGCGCATAAAGCGCGGCGTGGCGGGAAACCATAGTGTCCTGGTCGAAGCACGCCCTTGCCCTGGCCCGGTTTTCCATCCCGATCGACTTGCGCAGCCGCGGCGCTTCGGCGAGTTCGCGCAGTGCCGCGGCGAGCGCGGATTCGTCGCCGGGGGGTGTGAGGTAGGGCTGGTTGCCTGGACCGAGTATCGCCGCGACATCGCCTACCGCCGGGCTCGCCACCGCCAGCCCCGCGGCCATCGCCTCGATCACCGAGATCGGTGCCTGCTCGCTGTCGGAGGACAGCGCGTAAAGATCGAACAGCCCGATCAGCGTGGCCGGATCGGCGACGAAACCGGTCAGATGGACCCGGTCGGCGACATGGCAGCGCTCGGCTTCGGCGAGGATAGCGGCGCGCTCGGGTCCCTCGCCGGCGATCACCAGGTGCCAGGGCTCAGGCATCGTGGCGAAGGCGCGGACCAGCCGCGGCAGGTTCTTGACCGCGCGCAAGCCCGCAAATGTGCCCAGCCACAGCTCGCCGGGATGCTTGATCAGTCGCGGCAGCACATCGCGTTTCGGCTTGGCGGAAAACCGCGACGTGGCGACGCCGTTGGGGACCAGGTGAACCTTGTCGGAAGGTTGGCGCCAGGTTTCGAGCGCGATGTTGCGCAGGATCGTCGAGGGCACCACCAGCGCCTGCGCTCGCGACAAGGCGAGGATGCGATAGGCGTTCCGCACGGGCTTGAGCCTCGCGGCCTCGTCGGCATTGAACCCGTCCTCGTGGTGGATCAGCCCGGCCAGCCCCAGTGACGGCCCGAACGCCGAATGCGCGAGAACCGCGTTCATCGCTCCCCAGTTGTAAGTGAGGATCAGATCGTAAGGCTTCATCGCTTCGGCCAGTGCGCGCAGCTTGAGCGGGCGGGGCCTGCCGCTGAGCCCCGGAAGGTTTATCTGGAACACCGGGATCCCGCGCGCAATGTGGCCCATCGCCCCCGTGGGCCCCGGCACGGCCGAGGCGATCGTGTGCATCACCCCTTTGCCGAAGGCGTTGATCAGCTGAACGGTGCGCAACTCCTTGCCGCCCGGATCGAAGCTGGAATGGACGTGGAGCAGGCGCAGCGGACGGCTACGCGGCTTATCGGCCATCTACTCCGCCCGGTCGAGCAAGCGCTCGATCGCCGCAACCGCCCCGGGCTCGTCGAGCGTCGGGGCGTGGCCGGTGCGGGGCACGGTGACCATTTCCGCCCCGGGCACTTCGGTCAGCATCCGCGCCGCGGTTTCCGGGGTGAGGATGTCCGAAAGTTCGCCGCGGACCACCAGCACCGGACGCCCGGCAAGCGCGCGCCAGCACGGCCACAGATCGGGCGGGGCGGCGTTGGCGGGGGTGGCGAAGGGTTCGGCGATCTTCATGTCGTAGTCGAACACGATCCGCCCGTTGGAGCCTAGCGTCATCGCCCGCTTGGCCAGGATCAGCCAGTCGGAAATGGCAAAATCGGGGAACATCGCGCCTTGGCTTTCTTCCAGCGCGCGCGCGGCGTGCATCCAGGTCTCGAAGCTGCGGCCCTGCCCGACATAGGCGCCGATCCGCGCGATTCCGGCGGCCGAGACTTCGGGGCCGATATCGTTGAGCACCGCGCCCGCCAGCCTGTCGGGGTGCTGGGCGCAAAACAGCATCGTCACCAGCCCGCCCAGCGAGGTGCCGACAGCCACGAACCGGGTAATCCCCGCCTGGTCGAGCAAAGCGTGAAGGTCGGTGGCGTAAGTCGGCGGAATGTATGTCGCCGCGTCCTTGGCGTAATCGCTGTCTCCGCGCCCGCGCAGATCGAGGCACAGCACCCGCCGCCGCGTGGCGAGTTTCGGGGCGAGCGCTTCGAAATCGCGCGCGTTGCGGGTCAGCCCGGGGATGCAGATCACCGGGGGCTTGTCATCGGGTCCGGCACCAGACCTCGGATAGTCGCGATAGTGCAGCCGCAGCCCGTCCTCGCTCGTCCAGTGGCGATCTTCGAATTCGACCATGTTCGTTTGTACGACGCCCCCGGGAAATAGCGCGGCTTGCGCGCGGCGCCGCCGCCGCCCACTATCGCCCGATGCGCGCCGATCCGCAACCCGCTCCGTACCGCGCAGATCCGCGTATCCTCAAGCTGGCCGGGTGGATCGGCGACCCGGTGGCGGGGGCCGACTTTCCCCAGACCATACTGCGCTTCCGCAACGATGCCCACGCCGCGACCGTCGGGCTGGCGGAACTCGACGACGAGGCGTGGTGCGCAAACTTCGGGCGTTTTGCGCCGCTGCCCGACAATCTGCCGCAGCCGCTGGCGCTGCGTTATCACGGGCATCAGTTCCGCGTGTACAACCCCGAGATCGGCGACGGTCGCGGGTTCCTGTTCGCGCAATTGCGCGATGGCGCAGATCGCCTGCTCGATCTGGGCACCAAGGGATCGGGCCAGACTCCGTGGAGCCGCCAGGGCGACGGGCGCCTTACGCTCAAGGGCGCGGTCCGCGAGATCCTCGCTACAGCAATGCTCGAGGCGCAAGGGGTCAACACCAGCAAGACCTTCTCGGTGATCGAGACCGGCGAGGAACTGTTCCGCGGCGACGAGCCCTCGCCGACGCGCTCCGCCGTGATGGTGCGGCTCAGCCACGGCCATATCCGCATCGGCACCTTCCAGAGGCTGGCCGCGTTGGGCCTGGCTGGAGAAATGGCCGAACTGGTCGAGTACTGCCTCGCAACCTATCCCGGCCCCGAGACCGGCGAAAACCGCGCCGCCGTGCTGCTCAACCAGGTGGTGGAGCGGCTGGCCGACCTCGCTGCGTCGTACATGACCGCCGGCTTCGTCCACGGAGTGCTCAATTCGGACAACATGAACATTACGGGCGAAAGCTTCGACTATGGCCCGTGGCGCTGGACGCCGACGTGGGACGCGGGCTTCACCGCCGCCTATTTCGACCACGGCGGGCTCTATGCCTTCGGCCGCCAGCCCGAGGCGCTCCACTGGAACTGCGGCCAGCTGGCAGTCTCGCTGCGCCTGCTGAGCGAGGCGCCGCCATTGGTCGCTGCGCTCGAACGCTTCCCCGAACTCTATCGGGCCAACCTGGCGCGGCGCTTTCTTTGGCGGCTGGGACTGGCCGCGCACAGCCAGGAAGCCGACCTTGCGGTGGTCGTTGCCGCCGAGAAGGCGATGCGCGAGAGCGGCGTCGGCGTCGACGACTTCTTTTTCCGCCACCGTGGCGGACGCGCTGCCGAGGGCGAACTGGCGGCAGCGCTCGCCAGCTACCGGGGTGACGCCGCGCACGCTTATTGGGACGGGCCCGGCCCCCAGGCGATGCTAATCGACGAAGTCGAGGCGATCTGGTCGGCGATCGCCGAACGCGACGACTGGGCGCCGCTTCATGCCAAACTGGCCGCGCTCGAGCGGACGGGCGAGGCGCTGGGCGAGCCGCCTCGGCCCGCGGGTCACCGCGGCTAAGCTCAGTTGCGGCGACGCGGAGGGGTGACGGTCGGCTGCGGCTGGGAAGGTGGCGGCGGGGGCGTGATCGATCCCGGCTGGACGCTGATCCCGTAAAGCTTCCAGCGGCCCTGCTCCCACTGGAAATAGAAATCGAAGAAGATCGGTGTGGGGCGCAGCGGGAAGAAGCCCTGAACACGAAACACGTCGGCCTGGAGCAGCACCGGGCCGACCGTATACGTCGGCGCCACGATCAGCGCATTGCTGAGATCGACCCGCAACGCACGGATCGGGGCGAAGATTTCGCCAAGCCGTGCGGGGTCGTTCTGGATCTGGAAGCCATTGGCGCTGGTATCGCGCAGCACCGAATAATTGCCCGAACGGTTGGCGTGATCGACCATCGCCATCGTCGACCAGACGAGCTTGGCCAGTTCGAGCTCGCTGGGAACCGGCTGGCTGGAAATCGCTGGCCGGGTGGCGGGCTGCTGGGCCTGCCCGGACGCGGTTCCCGGAGCGGCCACAAGCGCCGCAGCGGCAAAAAAAACGGCCGGGGCACGA
>JAUYQH010000114.1 GCA_030697365.1 Novosphingobium sp.
TCGACGCGATGCTGGTAGAGCAAGTCGATCCGGTCGGTGCGGAGGCGATTGAGCATTCCATCGACCACGATCCTGACATGCTCGGGTCGGCTGTTGAGGCCGGGCCTGCGCTGCCCGGTGTGCTGATCGATGTTCCACCCGAACTTCGAGGTGATGGCGACCTTGTTGCGGAAGGGAGCAACGCCCTCGCCCAGTAACCGCTCGACTTCGTGCGCCCCATACGCTTCGGCGGCGTCGAAGAAGGTGACCCCATTGTCGTAGGCCGCGCGAATGATGGCCAGCATCTCCGCCCGACCCGGAACCGTGGTCTGGTAGGTCCGCGTCATGTTCTGGACCCCGAGCCCGATGATCGAGACCTCGAGCGAGCCGAGGTTGCGCCGGTCATTGGCGGCGGCTTTATGCGCCACCGTCCCGCTCCGCTCACGCGCAGATGCCGAAGTGCTCGCCGCCCCCACGAGGGGCGCGGCGGCAATCGATCCGGCGGCACCAAGGAAAGCGCGGCGTCCGACCTGCATGCTTCGATTATCCAGTATCTTGCTCACCCCATCGCATACGACCCAATTACTGAGTGCAGGCTTCGAGGATTAGCCGCTATAATCGGCTTGAAGTCATATCCGGAGTTCATCAATGAAACGCGACGAAGTTGGCGATCTGACCGCATTCATGGCAGTCGCCGAGGAGCAGAGCTTTACTCGGGCGGCGGCCAAGCTGGGTACTTCGCAGTCGGCGCTCAGCCACACCGTTCGCCGCCTCGAGGAACGGCTGGGGCTACGACTGCTGACCCGGACGACCCGCAAGGTCTCCGTTACCGAGGCGGGCGAGCGCTTGCTGGCCAGGCTCGTTCCGGCCTTCGGCGACATCGAGGCGGGGCTGGCCGAGCTTACCGAGCTCAGGGACAAACCCGCCGGCACGATCCGGATCGCAACCTCGGAGCATGCGGCCGCGTCGCTGGTGTGGCCGGCTCTCGAGGAGCTCTTGCCCGGCTATCGCGACATTCATGTCGAACTGAGCCTCGACAACGGCTTCGTCGATATTGTCGCCGATCGCTTCGACGCGGGCGTCCGCCTTGGCGAATCGGTCGCGAAGGACATGATCGCGACGCGCATCGGGCCTGACCTGCGCATGGCTGCTGTTGCATCACCGGCCTATTTTCAGCGGCACCCGCGTCCGGTCACGCCGTTCGACCTCGCCCAGCACGTGTGCATCAACATTCGCCAGAAAACGGCGGGCGGCCTCTACGCGTGGGAGTTCGAGAAAGACGGGCGCGAGGTTCGCGTGCGCGTCGATGGACAACTCACGTTCAACGGTTCGGCCCTGATAATGCGGGCGGCGCAGGCGGGACTGGGCATGGCCTATGTGATGGAAGACCTGGTGGCCCCGATGATCGCCGACGGTTCGCTCCACCGCGTGCTCGAGGACTGGTGCGCGCCGTTTCCGGGCTATCACCTTTACTATCCCAGCCGCCGCCAGCCGTCAGCCGCCTTCGCCTTGATTCTGGAGGCGCTCCGTTACCGGCAGCAAGGCGGCAGGGCTGGTTGAAAAGCCGACCCGGTCCCAGCCCCTCACTGCCCATGCTGCTGCTCGACCGCCAGCGTCACATGCATCGCCGTATCGCCCCCGCCATAGCTGATGCCCGTCACCGGGGCGGCCTCGCGGTAATCGCGCCCCGTGGCCACTCGCACATACCTCCGGTCGGGGCTGATGCCGTTCGAGACGTCGAAGCCGACCCAGCCGAGGTTGTCGATGTGCGCTTCGGCCCACGCGTGGCTGGCTTCCTGCTCGACGCGGTCGTTCATCATCAGGTAACCCGAGACATAGCGCGCGGGCACGCCGAGCATCCTCGCGCAGCCGGTGAAAATCTGGGCGTGATCCTGGCAGACCCCGCGGCCCCCGGCGAGCGCCACTTCGGCGGTGGTGTCGGCATCGGTGTGCCCGCCCTCGTAGGAGACCGTCGCGATCACCGCGGCGGACAGGCGGTGGAGCGTGGCGACCAGATCGTCCTCGACCGGCAGCGCGGCTACCAGCGCTCGCATTCGCGACCCCGGGGCGGTCGCGGGGGTGTTGTCGAGAAAATGCCAAAGCGGCAGGTGCCCCGCATGGCGACCGATCACTCCCGACTGGTCAGCGGTCTGGACCAGCCCGCGGCAGGTGACGGTCACTTCGCGCGCGCCCTGTTCGAGCGCGATCAGTGTCGTCCGGTTGTGGTTCTGGTCCTCATACTCGGCCTCGACCGTCGCGCCGGTGAGGGTCATCTCCCATTCGAGGATCGACTGGCCCGAAGTCGTCTTGGGGGTCAGCCGCAGCCGCTGGAGCGCGTGCGCGACGGGCTCGTCGAACCGATAACGGGTCTGGTGATCGATCGAGAGCAGCAAGAGGGCGACCTTTTTATGTTGCTTATTCGGTGAAGCGGTAATCGCGCTGGACTTGCGCGGCCAGCGCCTGGTTGCGGGCGATGAACCCGCCGATGAACTCGTGAAGTCCGGTTTCAAAAATCTCGTCGATCCGCCCCTCACGGACCAGCGCTTCGCATTGGGCGAGCATCACGTGGCACGGCATGGAGTTGCCGTAATCGCGCGCCAGGCTGGCGAGGTTCGAGCTGATCTTGCTGTAGCAGAACGCCAGGCTGCGCGGGAACCTGCCGTCGAGGATCAGGAACTCGGCAATCGAGCGCGGGTCCATCCGCCCGGCGTTGAGCCAGCGGTAGGCGCGTTCGGCCGAGACCGAGCGCAGCACGTTGTCCCATTGGGCGTTGTCGAGGCTCGACCCGACGTACGACACCGCCGGGAGCAGCACATAGTACTTCACGTCGAGAATTCGCGCGGTGTTGTCGGCGCGCTCGATGAACTTGCCCAGCCGCGCGAAGTTGTAGATCTCGTTGCGCAGCATCGTCCCGTCCATCGCCCCGCGGACCTGGGTCGACTGACGGCGGACGAGATCGAGCACGTCCCCCAGGTTGGTCTCGCGCACCGGGCGGGCGAGCGCGTCGGACAATCGCATCCAGGTTTCATTGATCGCCTCCCACACCTCGCGGGTCAGTCCGGCGCGGACCATCCGGGCGTTGGTGCGGGCGGATTCGACCATCCGCAGCACGCTTTCCGCGTTATTGCGATCGCGCAGGATCCAGTTGAACACCTGGATCCCGGCATAAGTGCCGTTCTTCGCCTCGTAGGCCTTGCGCTGGCCGATGGTAACGATAACCGAGCGCCATTCCTCCTCGCTGGTGGCGACGTTGCGGGTCAGCGCCATGCGAAAGCCGGCGTCGAGCAGGCGCACGGTGTTCTCCGCCCGCTCGAGATAGCGGAACAGCCAGAATATCCCGTTGGCGGTGCGGCCTAGCATGGCGGATTCAGGCCTCGGCAGGTCTCTAGCCCCTCCCCTTCTGGGGTGGGGTTGGGGTGGGGTCTTGCCCAACGCTCCGACGCCTGATCGCAAGCGACGAGAATCGCCGTAAGCACCCCTTCCATATTCCTCATCACGTCGGCGTTGGTCACGTGCAACACACCATAGCCCATTCGCCGCAGCGCAGCGTCTCGCCCGCGATCCCCATCGACGTCATGTGTTTCGCCATCGACTTCGACGATCAACGCCCGTTGCGCGCATAGAAAATCGGCGATGAACGGTCCGATCCGCGACTGACGCCGAAACTTGAAGCCGCCAAGCTGCGCATTGCTCAACTTTCTCCACAAGCGCTTTTCCGGCTCCGTTGGGTTGCGCCTCATTTCGCGCGCATATCGCGCCAATTCATCGAGGCGCGATGCCGAGAGACCCCACCCCCTTCCCCTCCCCTGAAGGGGAGGGGTGTTCAGGCGCCTGGCCTCGTCGCGAAGCGTCCAATGGTCGGCCATCAGTCGTCGAGCACCCAGCTGTCCTTGGTGCCCCCGCCCTGCGACGAATTGACCACCAGGCTGCCCTTCTTGAGCGCCACCCGGGTCAGCCCGCCGGGGGTGATCTCGATCCCCTTGGGCGAGACCAGTACGAACGGGCGCAGATCGACGTGGCGCGGGGCGAGGCCGGCCCGGGCGAACGTCGGCACGGTCGACAGTGCCAGCGTCGGCTGGGCGATGTAGTTGGCGGGCTTGGCCTTGAGCTTGGCGCGGAACGCCTCGATCTCCTTGCGACTGGAAGTCGGGCCGATCAACATCCCATAGCCGCCCGAACCGTGGACTTCCTTGACCACCAGCTCGGCCAGATGATCGAGCACATAGGCGAGCGAATCCGGTTCGGCGCAGCGCCAGGTCTGGACGTTGTGGAGCAGCGGCTTCTCGCCGGTGTAGAACTCCACGATGTCGGGCATGAAGCTGTAGATCGCCTTGTCGTCGGCGATCCCGGTGCCAGGCGCGTTGGCCAGGGTGATGCCCCCGGCGCGGTAGATGTCCATGATCCCCGACGGTCCCAGCACCGAATTGTGGCGGAAGGTCAGCGGATCGAGCCATTCATCGTCCACCCGGCGATAGAGCACGTCGACCGGCTGGTAGCCGCGCGTGGTGCGCATCGCGATGCGCCCGTTCTCGACCCTGAGATCGCTGCCCTCGACCAGTTCCGCGCCCATCTGGTCGGCGAGGAAGGCGTGCTCGAAGTAGGCCGAGTTGTAGATGCCGGGGGTGAGCACCGCGACCACCGGGTTGTGCCCGGCCGCGGCGGGCGGGGCGCAGGCGGCGAGGCTGCGCGCGAGCCGACGCGGGTAGTCCGAAACCTCGCGCACCCGCACGTGGGTGAACAGTTCGGGGAACATCGCCATCATCGTCTCGCGGTTCTCGAGCATGTACGAGACGCCGCTGGGCGTGCGGGCGTTGTCTTCCAGCACCATGAAATCGTCTTCGCCGGTGCGGACCAGGTCGATCCCGACAATGTGGGTGTAGACTCCGCCCGGTGGGGTGAAGCCGACCATCTGCGGCAGGAACGCGTCGTTGCCGCGCAACAGCCGTTCGGGCAGCCGCCCGGCGCGAACGATCTCCTGGCGATGGTAGAGATCGTGGAGGAAGGCGTTGAGCGCGCGAACCCGCTGCTCGATCCCGCGCTCGAGCTTGCGCCACTGGTGCGCGGTGATGATCCGCGGGATCATGTCGAACGGGATCAGCCGTTCCTCGGCGTCGCTCTCGCCATAGACGTTGAAGGTGATCCCGGTGCGGCGAAAGGTGCGCTCGGCCTCGCCCGCCTTGCGCCGCAGGACGTTGCGATCCTGCTGGCCGAACCAGTTGCAATATTCAGCATAGGCTGGATGGATGCCGCCATCCGCAGCGTGCATCTCGTCGTAGGCCGGCGGCGTGTTCAAGGATGGAGCCCCATGCCGCCATCACGGCCAAGCGGGCGCGCCGTGTCAAGCCATTGCGTGGTGCGGATGAGAAATCCCGAAGGATCGGCGCGCGCTGAATCCGCGCGCGTCAGGCGGAACCGCCATGCCGGGCGAGTTGAGCGATCACGGCTTCGAGCACGCTCGGGTGGCTGGCGAACCCCAGGTGGGTACAGCGCAAGGCGATAGCCTCATCGCGTTCGCCCGCCTGCCCGCGTGCGGCACGCGGCGCGACGATCCCATCCCGCGCGCTCCACAGCGCGATCGTCGGGACCGGGGGTTTCTCAGAGTAGTCACCCGGCACCGGCGGCTCGGCCACGTCCTGCCCGGTGATCCAGTGATAGGCCCGCCACGCGTTGTTGGCGTGGAGATCGCCCGAGAACGGGGTGCCCATGGTGATCACCATCCGCACCGCGTGCGGCACGCACTTGGCGGCTTCGCGCGCATAGAGGCCGCCCAGGCTCCACCCGACCAGCGTGATCGGCTGGCCAAGGCGCATGGCGGCGGCTTCGATCCGGGCGCAGAGCAGGTCGAGCCGGTCGGCGGTACCGCCCAGGTTCCAACCCAGCCCCCAGTCGTCGACCCGATGGCCCGCGGCCTCCAGCCCGCGACGCAATGCCCGCATCCGGAACGGGTGGGTGGCGAAGCCGGGCAGCAGCATGACCGCGCCGGGTTGCGACGGAGCGACGGGTTCGCTCTCGCCCAACGTGCGCCACGCGCGCCAGCTTTCATAGCCGCTGCGTAGCTCGCCCAGTAGCAGCCGCAGCGGGGGTGCGGTGACGCCTTCGGGCTGCGGCTGGCGCGCCAGCGCGCGGCGCCGGCCCAGCTCGCTGCGCAGCGCCCGAACGGCCGCAAAACGTGGCGGCGTCGGCAATATGGAGGCGATAGGGATGTTGGTCATGCTCGTTCAACGCGCCAACGGGGCTCCCGGTTTCCCGCCTCAGCCGGGCGCCGGTGACTTGTCCCCGCCCGCCGGGCAATCGCCGATCCGCCGGGTGTCGAGTTCCATCGCGATGTTGGCATTGCCCATCGGCGACTTGTCGTTCTTCTGCTCGACGTTGACCTTGACCTGGCTGCCGGTCGAACTGACCGTGCCGTTCATCGTCATCCGCGCGGTCCCGCCCTCGCCCGCGTTGCAGACCATGATCGCGTCGATCGTGTTGGCCGAGGCGTCGAAGCGCTCGTACTTGCAATCGCCCTGCGTGCCCTTGCGGAACATTTCCTCGAAGCCTTTTTCGGTGTCCGCCTTGCTCAGGCAATAAGTCAGATTGCCGCCCTGCCCTTCCATCATCGTGCGGAACTGGGCGACCATCTCCGGGGGCGCGCCGGGGACCTCGAACTTGGTGATCTTGGTGGTCTGCTTGTACTGCCCCGGATCGGGCCGCTCCATCTGCGCGGCTTCCGCCTTGGCCTGTTCCATCGACTTGGGGCCTTTGTCGGCGCTGTCGCAGGCGGACAGGGCGGCAGCGCTCGCCACCGCTAGAAGCCAGGCTATCGATCGGGTTATCCGGGCATCCATCGTCCTGTTCTCCTGTCACCGCCGCAGCATCACTGTGGCTATCATCCCCCGCACCGCAAGCCAATCGCGATTACCGCGACTCTGTTTTCATGTTTTGTACTTTTCTACATCCAAGTCTTTTGCCACATCCTGATCGATCCGCGCTGAGCAACGTCAGGGAGCCGAAGAATGGGTCCGACCGTCCGTCGAATGTCCGAGTTCGAGTACTACCTCCGAACCGGCAGGCGGGTAGGCCAAATCAATCGCGCGCCTAGGATCGGGCTCAAGTTCAATCCGTGGCACGATCCAGACGACGGCCGCTTCACGTTCAGGAACTCCGGCGAGTATTGGCCTGGTGACGGTTTCGGTGGTTTTGGTGGTGGGGGTTTCAATGGTGGGGGTGCCGACGGCGAGTGGGATCCGCCTAAACCAAAGCCAAAGCCAAAGCCAAAGCAAAAGCCAAGACCGACCGCCTCACCAAGCCCTATTGCACCTCACTCAAGTGATGAGCGAGATTCGGAAGTCCACGAACGTGCGAGCTATCGCTTTCGAGTCGATAACTTCGACAGGACAAGCTGGGTGACCGGGGAGGCAAAACTCGGTACGAATCCGGGTCGGTCCCGACGTGGAACGAACTGCGGGTGAAGGTGACAGGCGATCAACTGACGATGGAGGTCACTATATTGCGCCGCGCTTCAATGGTCCGCGCGAAAAATTCAATCACTTTGCCCAGGACCGCAACTTCAATCGCGGCGGATATCGTGAAATGGAACGCGAGTGGGGTAAGCACATTGTGGCGGGTCGCAAAGTACTTGTTACTATCGTGCCTGCTTACGACGGCCAATCTCGACGCCCGTCCACAATCACCGTCTATTGGAACGTCAATGGTCGAAAAAAGAAGCGAATCTTCCAGAATGAGCATGGAGGTGGAAAAAATGGAAGATAGCACGTCCAAAATCGGCGATCTCTACGCAGAACTTGCTCATGAAATTGCGCGGATGGCAGGTCAGGATAATGAGCAAGTTTTGCTGTACGTTGAAGCTGGGGACATGTGGACCGGCATCTCGCTTTATAAAAATGAGTCCGAAAGGGTTAGCTACATAGACGAGTCTGTGGAGGACTCTAACTTGTTGTCCGATATCATATTTGACATCTGGTATGCCGAAGCGCCTGACAAACGCTGGAAGGAAATGCAATTGGACGTCGATGGCAAGAAGTTCGAGGCGCGGCAATTTTACGCCGACCAGCTCAACAAACGCGAAAGCTACGACGACCGGCGCGAGCGCGCGGTGCGGGAGCGGTTCGGAGACAAGCCGATTTACTACTCCCCGCTGTCGATGGACTGAAAGCCCGTAGGAGCGCGTACGCCACATTGCGGAACGCTTCACGAACAGCCATATCCCCCCGATGGCCGAACTCGTGATCCGCCGGGGACTCGCAGAACCCGACACTTCCGCCGCTTTCGTCCCGCACAAGCCCGCGCGGCCCGACAAGGCCGAGGGTGGGCGGCCGTTCCGGATCGTGTCGGAATACCAGCCCGCGGGCGATCAGCCGACCGCGATCGTGGATCTGGTCGCAGGGATCAAGGGAGTCGATGGAGGGCCGGGGGACCAGACCCAGGTGCTGTTGGGCGTGACCGGCAGCGGCAAGACCTTCACCATGGCGCAGGTGATCGAGGCGACCCAGCGCCCGGCGCTGATCCTGGCCCCCAACAAGATCCTCGCCGCGCAGCTTTATGGCGAGTTCAAGAGCTTCTTCCCCGACAACGCGGTCGAGTATTTCGTCAGCTATTACGACTACTACCAGCCCGAAGCCTATGTCCCGCGGTCGGACACCTACATCGAGAAGGAAAGCTCGGTGAACGAGGCGATCGACCGGATGCGCCATTCGGCCACCCGCGCGCTGCTCGAACGCGACGACGTGATCATCGTCGCGTCGGTCAGCTGCCTCTATGGCATCGGCTCGGTCGAGACCTATTCGGCGATGATCTTCGACCTGAAGAAGGGCGCCACGGTCGATCAGCGCGAGATCGTGCGCAAGCTCGTCGCGCTGCAATACAAGCGCAACGACGCGGCGTTCCAGCGCGGCAATTTTCGCGTGCGCGGCGACAGCCTGGAGATTTTCCCCAGCCACTACGAGGACATGGCCTGGCGCGTCAGCTTCTTCGGCGACGAGATCGAGGACATCGCCGAGTTCGATCCGCTGACCGGCAAGAAGGGGGCGAGCCTGGCCACCGTCCGGGTCTATGCCAACTCGCATTATGTGACCCCCGGTCCGACGCTTCAGCAGGCGGCGCAGGCGATCCGGTTCGAGCTGACCGAGCGGCTCAAGGAACTGGAGGCCGAGGGCAAATTGCTCGAGCACCAGCGGCTCGAGCAGCGCACCAACTTCGATCTCGAGATGATCGCCGCGACGGGAAGCTGCGCGGGGATCGAGAACTACAGCCGGTTCCTGACGGGCCGCCTGCCCGGCGAGCCACCGCCGACATTATTCGAGTACCTGCCCGAAAACGCGCTGCTGTTCGTCGACGAGAGCCACCAGACCGTGCCGCAGATCGGCGCGATGGCCAAGGGCGACCACCGCCGCAAGATCACCCTGGCCGAATACGGCTTTCGCCTGCCCAGCTGCATCGACAACCGCCCGCTACGCTTCAACGAATGGGATGCGATGCGCCCTCAGACCGTCGCGGTTTCGGCCACCCCCGGCCCGTGGGAGCTCGACCAGTCGGGCGGAGTGTTCGCCGAACAGGTGATCCGCCCGACCGGGCTGATCGACCCGCCGGTGACGATCCGCCCGGTAGAGGATCAGGTCCAGGACTGCATCGAGGAATGCCGCAAGGTTGCGCAGGTGGGCTACCGCACGCTCGTCACCACGCTGACCAAGCGCATGGCCGAAGACCTCACCGAGTTCATGCACGAGGCGGGCCTGCGGGTGCGCTACATGCACTCCGACGTCGAGACGCTCGAACGCATCGAGCTGATCCGCGACTTGCGGCTGGGGGTCTACGACGTGCTGGTCGGGATCAACCTGCTGCGCGAGGGGCTGGATATTCCCGAATGCGGGCTGGTGTGCATATTGGACGCCGACAAGGAAGGCTTCCTGCGCAGCGAAACCAGCCTGATCCAGACCATCGGCCGCGCCGCGCGCAACGTCGACGGCCGCGTGATCCTCTACGCCGACCGGATCACCGGGAGCATGGAACGCGCGATCGCCGAAACCGACCGACGGCGCGAGAAGCAGCACGAATTCAACCTCGCCAACGGCATCACCCCCGAAAGCATCAAGCGCGGCATCCAGGACATCGTCGCGCATACGGCGTCGAGGGACGGGGTGCTGGTCGAGATCGACGACCCCGATCGCAACAACCTCGTCGGTCACAACCTGCGCGGGTACATCGAGGATCTGGAGAAGAGGATGCGAGCAGCGGCGGCGGATCTCGAGTTCGAGGAAGCCGGGCGGTTGAGGGATGAGATCAGGCGGCTTGAGGCGGACGAACTGGGCCTGCCCAAGCCGCACGAACAGTCGAAGGCGCCGCGCGTGGGGCGCAGCAACGAGGGCAAGCCGGGGACAAGGAAGGGTCGATTTGGGAAGGCGAGCAAGATGAAGTGGGGACGGTGAGTTGCCCAACGCGCCCATTTTGAGCGCCATGGTTGACGGCGGTAACGTTGCGACGAATCACCTGTTAGGCAAGCGCAATGATCCTCTCCTTCGCCAACACCAGCACCCAGACCGAACGCATCTGGAACGGCCTGCGTGCCAAGCATGTCCCCGCCGATATTCAAAACCGTGCGCTCGCCAAGCTCAGGTTGCTCAACCGGGCGAAGACCCTCGACGACCTGCGCAACCCACCGGGCAACCGCCTGCACGACCTCAAGGACGACCGCGCCGGCCAGCATTCCATTTCCATTAATCGGCAATGGCGTATATGTTTCCGCTTCAAGGACGGAAACGCATACGATGTCGAAATCGTCGATTACCACGACTGATCCCGATTGGCTCCACAACCCGCACGCCGGCGAAATGCTGGTTGCGGAGTTCATGAAGCCGCTCGGTCTCACTGCCGGTGCGCTGGCCGCATCGCTGGCGGTTGCGACCGCGCGCCTCGAAGGCGTGATTGCGGGGCGCATTCGCATGGATGCCGATCTCGACCTGCGGCTCGCCCGTTTCTTCTGCATCAGCGACGGTTTCTTCCTTGGTTTGCAAGACGATTACGAACTGCTCGAAGCTAAGCGCGCGCTGAATGGGGCGCTGGATCGGATTGTGCCGCGCGCAGCCTGATTTCTATCGTGAAATTTGCGGCTCCCTTCTTGCTCGGTATGCTTGCAGCATCCTGTGACAAGCCTGGCAACGACCAGGCGACAGCGGTGCCCGTTCGCGTACCCCTCGTCGCCAGTTCCGCCACTCCCCCTTCATTGCCCGCTGGACCGCTGGTCTGGACCCACGCCCAGTCCGCCCGCGCTGCGTGGTTCGGGCCGCGCGATGCGCCCGCCCTGTTCGCCATCTCGTGCGAGGGGTGGGAGGAGCAAGCGGGGCGCCTCGTGATCGTGCGATATGCTCCGGCCGAAAAGGATGCGCAGGCGTTATTTGCGATTCAGGGCTCGAAAGGGATCCTGCGGCTGCCGGTGAGCGCAGTGAAGATCGGCAAGGAGGGCCATGTTTGGCGCGGCGTACTGGGTGCCGGCGATCCCCGTGCCGAAGTGCTGCTTGGCACCGGGATCAAGGCGACTGTGCCGGGCGGAGGCGAACTCCATCTGGCATCGATGGGTGCGGCCGGGGCAGTCGTGACCGAATGCGCGTCCGCGTCAGCTCAGACTTTGCCGAACCGCGCCTCGAATCCGGAAACATCGCCCGCGGCGAGATAGCGCGCCTGCTCGACCCAGGAGTCGCGCGCGATGCGGCCCTGGAAGGCACCGAGTTGCGGGTCGATCCGGGCGATGTCGGCCTCGCTCCATTCGGCGATCTGCTCGAACCGGGTCACCCCGAGCCCGCGCAGCATGGCGGCGAGCTTGGGGCCCAGGCCCTTGATCCGGGCGAGATCGTCGGCCTCGCCCGCAACTTGCGACTCCATGGCGGCGGCCGCAATAACCTCGCCAATCCCGCCCAGTACATCGCCGGCGGCAGGGAGTACCACCGGCGGCGCATCGACCAGAAGCGTATTGCGCGCGGCGGGCGCGGCGCCGGGAGTGAGGACATCGACTGTCTCTGCGCGGACGCGCGTCGCGGGGCGGCGGCGGAGGATCCACCACGCCACGAGCAACGCCAGCACCACGACGACGGCGATGACGATCAGGGAGGTCTGGTCTAACTGGGCCACGGGTTGCTCCTGCGAGTTCGCGCAAGAGCGTAAGCAACAACAGCGGTCTGTGTCGAGTGCGAGGGCTTTGCAGTTGCTTTAGTCATCGCCTCCCGCTGCGGCGAGCACGCGAGTGTCGAGCGACCCGGCGATGGCGACCAGCTTGGCGAACTCCTGGCGATAATAGTCGCGTTGACCACTGGCGAGCCCGGCGATACCGGCATAGGTCAGCTCACCGAGCAGCGGATCGCCGCGCAGCTTCTGACCGAACGCGGCCACCGCGGTGGCAAAAGCCATGTCGCCGCTCGGCGCGCGGGCGTTGGCCAGCATGGTAGCCGGGATCGCCCGCTCGATCAGCTTGGAGGTCGTCCCGTCGGGCAATTTGTAGCGCAGCTTGACGAAGGCCAACTCGCTGCCCCTGCCCGCCGCCACCGGCGCGGCATCGCCATAACGGCGCGGCTCGATCCAACCTTTCGCGCCGACGGGGACGATTTCGTAGATCGCGGTTACCTGGTGGCCCGCACCGATATCCCCCGCGTCGACCTTGTCGTTGTTGAAATCCTCCTCGCGCAGCGCGCGGTTTTCATATCCGAGCAGGCGGTACTGCGCGACTTTGGCGGGGTTGAACTCGACCTGGATCTTGACGTCCTTAGCGATGGTGAACAGCGTCGAACTCATCTGCTCGGCGAGCACCTTGCGCGCTTCGAGCGCGCTGTCGATGTAGGCGTAGTTGCCGTTGCCGTGATCGGCGACCTGCTCCATCATCGCCTCGTTGTAATTGCCCTGGCCGAACCCGAGCGTGGTCAGCGTGACGCCCGCGTCGCGCTCTTTCACCACCATCGCGATCAGCGCCTTGGAATCGCTGACCCCGACGTTGAAATCGCCGTCGGTGGCGAGCAGGATGCGGTTGACGCCGCCCTTGATGAAGTTGTCGCGCGCCACCTGGTAGGCGAGTTGCAGTCCCGCCCCACCCGCGGTCGAGCCACCCGCGGACAGGCGATCGAGCGCAGCGACGATCTCGCGTTTGTCGCCGGACGCGGGCAGCACCAGTCCGGCGGCACCCGCGTAGACTACGATCGAGACCTTGTCCCGAGGCGACAGCTCGTCGGCGAGGCCGGCCAGCGCCGTCTTGACCAGCGGCAGCTTGTCCGAGGACGCCATCGAGCCCGAAACATCGACCAGGAAAACCAGGTTGGCGGGCGGGCGCGAGGCGCGCGGCAGGTCATAGCCGCGCAGACCGATCCGCAGCAGCCGGGTGGCCGGGTTCCACGGCGTCGCGGCAACGTCGCTGGTCACGCTGAACGGCGCCTCGCGCGTCGCGGGCAGCGGATAGTCGTAGCGGAAATAGTTGATCAGCTCCTCGCTGCGCACCGCGTCCCTGGGCGGGAGTTGACCCTGGCTGAGGAAACGGCGGCTGTTGGCATAAGCGCCCGTATCGACATCGACCGAAAAGGTCGAAACCGGGTCGCTGGCGGCGAGTTGCACCGGCGACACGCCCTTGCCGTCATAACGCTCGCGTCCGGGATCGGCGGGGACGATGACCGAGGGGACGTAGCGACGAGGGCCGCCCTTGTTCGCCAGACTGAAGCCGCTGGTCGACGAGGCAAGGCTGCTGGGCGCCACTGGCGTACTCATGACACCCGGAGGGTGTGGAGCAGGAGGAGGCGGGGGAGCCTGCGAACCCGCCGTACGGCCCGCGACCACGATACTGGCGGACTCGTCCCCGGCGTCGGCTGCGCCCTGCTCGGCGGTCCCGGCCTTGGCCCCGGTCAGGACGATTTCTTCGCTTCCCGAAGGGCGTGTGGCGCAACCCGCAAGCGTCAGCGCAAGCGCGGCGGTCGAAACGATCGTGAGGTTACGCATCGGCTGGTCCCTTCCCTGACGCGACAAGCCGGAAGACAGGACTCCGGCGCTGAATGCCGACTGAATGGTTTCTGCGCGCGACGAAGTGTTTGAAATCAAACTTTGACACGCCGGAACAGCACGCGGTCCTCGGGTCCAAATCCCTTGCGCCAGATGACGAATCCATAGGCGAGGAGGATCGCCGGGATTCCAAACAGCAGTTCCGCCCATTCGGGAAGGTGCGTCGCCACCCAGCCGATGAGGATCGCCGGCGCGGCGGCCCAGACCAGGGCCCAGCGCCAGTTGTTGATCGGGCGCCCAAGGATTGACCGCAAGAGCAGCGCCTTGGCCACCGACGAAAAGGCCAGTGCCACCAACAGTGCGGCGGCCGCCGCCGCAGCCTTGTACAAGGGAGGCAGCGACCACTGGTCGGCCAGGTCGATTAACAACACGGTCAACCCCGCCTGGATCGCAATCGTGATCACCGAAATCGCCAGGTTGCGCAGCGAAGCGACATAGATCAACGCGGCTTCGGCGACGACCGCGGTGGCGGCGGCGACTTCGGCGGCGAGCAGCAGCGAGAGCGCCCCGGTGCCGCCGACGAAATCGCGCCCAACAAGACCCATCACCCCTTCGCCCGGAATCCCCAGCGCTAGCGCGATCCCGGCTTGCGCGGCGGTGATCCAGAAGCCGACCTGGCAGACCTGCTTGGCGATCGCCGCGTAATCGTTGTCCTTGAGGCTGCTGGTGATCACCGGGCCCAAAATCGGCTCGAAGCTGGTCTTGAGCTTTTGCGGCAGGCTGGCGATCTGCTGCGCCGCCCAATAGACCCCAACGATCGAGGGAGTAGTGAGCATGCCCAGGAGCAGGATGTCGATCTTGCGGGTGGCGGTTTCGACAAGGTCCGCGCCAGCTATCGGCAGGTTGGTCAGCGCCTGGCGGCCGAGGATCAGCGGATGCGGCTGCCAACCGTGGGGCAGGCCATAGCTTTTCACCAGTGCCACCAGCGCCACCAGCATCGCCGCGGTGATCGCAAGGAAATAGGCGACGACCATCCCCGTCTGGGGGATCACGAAAAAGAGTCCGCCCGCAGCAATCGACAGAACCCACGGTTCGACTACCGAGCGGGCGCGGACCGTGGTGGCGACGTCATAGCGAAACGCCAGCGCGGCCAGCGCGATGTCGCCCGCGGCGATTGGGAAGATCACGAATGGCAGCAGGCGCTCGATCGGATCGACCCCGCCGCTGGGGTACAGCACCGCCGGAAACGCCCACAGCACCGCGGCCAGCGCCAGCGAAATGCCCAGCGTGACGAACAGCCCGTCGGCAACTATGCACGCGGCTGGCCGGTCCCCCTTCTGGAGCAGTTGCGCCAGCCCGCGCTTCTGGCCGAGCGTGGCGATCTGAGCTGCAATCTCTACCGCAACCACAGCCGAGGCGAAGCGACCGAGATTTTCGGTTCCGTAGAGCCGCCCGGCGATGAACAGGAACGGCAGTCGTGCGGCCAAACGCAGAAGGAAACCGAAGAAATTGGTCCGACCGCCCTTGGCGAGCGCGGCGATGTCGGTTGGGTCGGCGGCGCGGGCGACCGTCTCTTCGGTGCGCGGATCTGGCTCGGTCAAACTCAATCGCCCCGTTCGGCGCGGAGCGGGCGGGCGAGCAGCCGCGCAACCACCTCGCGCGCCGGGGCGCTGCCATCGAGCAATGCGCAGACTCCCGCAACGATCGGCATGTCGATCCCGCGCTGGGCGGCGATCCCGGCGAGAACCGGGGCGGTGAAGGCCCCTTCGGCCACAGTGCTGCGGTTGGCCAGCGCGTCGGCAGCAGACATGCCTTCGCCCAGCGCCTTGCCCAGCGAATAGTTGCGGCTGGCGGTGGACGAGCAGGTCAGCACAAGATCGCCCAGCCCGCTGAGGCCGGATAGCGTTTCGGCCCGCGCACCCAGCGCCTGCCCGAAGCGCAGCATTTCGGCAAAGCCGCGGCTGATCAGAGCAGCGCGGGCGTTCTGGCCGAGCTTCAGCCCGTCGACCACTCCGCAGGCGATCGCCAGCACGTTCTTGACCGCCCCGCCGATCTCCGCCCCGGTCACGTCGTCCGAATAATACAGTCGGAACGAGGGGCGGGCCATGGCCGTAGAGAGCCGCCGCCACTGCGCCTCGCCCCCGGCGCAGGCGAGGGTTACAGCAGTGGGCAACCCAGCGGCAACTTCATGCGCGAATGTAGGCCCGGATAGCACTGAGAGGCGGCAGTCAGGGGCTGCCTCGCGCGCCACATCGGCCATCAGCCGTCCGGTTCCCGCTTCGATGCCCTTGGAACACAGCACCAGATCGCAGTCACCGGAGCGTGGCAGTTCGTGCAGGATCGCACCCAGATGCTGCGCCGGGGTGACCAGCAGGACGATCGGTATGTCGGCCAGATCGGCAAGCTCGCCGGTCGCGAAAATCGCCGGTGAAAGCGCGGCGTCGGGCAGGAACAACGGATTGACGTGGCGCGCGTTGATCGCGCCCACCACTTCGGGCTCGCGCGCCCAGATCAGCACGTCGCTGCCATCCTGCGCGAGCATCTGGGCGAGCGCGGTGCCCCACGCGCCCGCTCCGACAACGGCGATTGTGGTCACGCCTTGACCCCGGCGCCGCGCACTGGCTCGGCCGCTGCATCGAGCGGCCAGCGGGGACGCGCTATGGCATCGAGCGGATCGCGGTATCCGGCGGCCAGCCGCTCGCCCCCGGCCCAGGCGATCATCGCGGCGTTGTCGGTGCACAACGCGGGCGGCGGAGCGACGAAACGCAGGCCGCTATGGTCAGCGAGGGTTTCGAGCGCACCGCGCATCGCCGCATTGGCCGCAACGCCCCCGGCTATGACCAACGCGTTCATACCGCTCAATCCGGCCAGCGCGAGCCGTGTCCGGTCGATCACGCAATCTATCGCGGCCTGCTGGAACGAGGCAGCGATGTCTGCGGGAACCTGTCCACCACCCTGCACTGTCCGCGCCACCGCGCTCTTCAATCCGGCGAACGAGAAGTTCGCGTCGCCCGAACCTACCAGCGGCCGGGGGAAGCGGATTGCCTTCGCATCGCCTGCGCGAGCCAACTGTTCGACCGCAGGGCCTCCCGGATAGCCCAGCCCGAGCAGCTTGGCGGTCTTGTCGAACGCCTCGCCCAGCGCATCGTCGATCGTGGTGGCCAAACGCCGGTAGTTGCCCACTCCGCGCACTTCGAGCAATTGGCAGTGTCCGCCCGAAACGAGCAGCAGGCAATACGGGTAAGCCAGCGTCGGATCGGCCAGCCGCGGCGAGAGGGCGTGGCCTTCGAGGTGGTTGACCGCGAGCAGCGGCTTGTCCCCGGCCATCGCCAGCGCCTTGGCAGTGACCAGCCCGACCATCACCCCGCCGATCAGCCCCGGCCCCGCGGTCGCCGCGATGGCGTCGAGGTCGGCAAGCTCAAGTCCCGCATCGGCTAGCGTCGCAGCGATCAGCGGGGCGATCTTCTCGACATGCGCGCGCGCCGCGATTTCCGGCACAACCCCGCCGTAAGGCCGGTGCGCCTCGTCCTGCGATGCGATGTGCTGGGCGAGGATACGGCGTTCGAGGGTGGACGCGGCACTATCGACGATCGCCGCTGCGGTCTCGTCGCAGCTCGATTCTATCCCGAGGATCAGCGCCATTGCGGCCTTTCCCTGGACGGAAATGGCCACTAGCACAAGCCGCGCATGCCGCCGTCACCCGACCGTCCGCTCCGCCTCGGCACCCGCCGCTCGCCGCTCGCGCTGGCGCAGGCGGAGGAAACCCGTGCGCGGCTGTGCGGCGCGCACGACTGGCCTGAAAGCGCGGTGGACTTGGTCACCGTGCTCGCCAGCGGTGACCGGGTGCAGGACCGTCCGCTGTCCGAAATCGGGGGCAAGGCGCTGTGGACCAAGGAACTCGACGCCTGGTTGATCGAGGGCCGGATCGATGCTGCGGTGCATTCGATGAAGGACGTCGAGACAATCCGCCCCGCTGCCCTCGCCATCGCCGCTATCCTGCCGCGCGAGGATGTACGCGATGTGCTGGTCGGCGCCGCGTCGATCACCGCAATTGCGCCCGGCGCGCGGGTCGGCACCAGCGCGCCGCGCCGCGCGGCCCAGATGCTCCATGCCCGGCCGGACCTTACTGTGGTGACCTTCCGCGGCAATGTGGCGACGCGGATCGCCAAGTTGGCCGCGGGCGAGGCCGACGTGACGCTGCTCGCCGCAGCAGGCCTCGCGCGGCTGGGCGAGACAGGCGTGGGAACGGCTTTGGACTGTGAGGCTTGGCTTCCCGCCCCTGCGCAAGGCGCCATCGGCGTGGAATGCCGGGCCGACGATCCACATACCCTCGCCCTCCTCGGCGCCATAGATCATCCCCCCAGCCGTGCCGAAGTCATGGCGGAACGCGCGCTGCTCGCCGCGCTGGGGGGCACCTGCCACAGCCCTGTCGCGGTGCTCTGCCGCTATTCCGACGGGGCGCTCGAAATGCGCGCAGCGCTGTTCAGCGAGAACGGCACGGCCCGGATCGAGCGCTCGGCAAGCTTTGCCGCGGACGATGGCGAAGGACCGGTCCTGCTGGCGAGCGAACTGCTACGCGAGGCCGATCCCGAGATCGCGCGGCTGTTCTCCGGCTCGGCAGGGTGAGCAAGCTCCCGCTTCTGGTCATCCGGCCAGAGCCGGGCAACGCCGCGACGCTGGTAGCGGCCCGCGCTCTCGGCCTCAACGCCTGGGGTGAGCCGCTATTCCGGATCGCCCCGGTCGCGTGGACCCCGCCCCCGCCATCCCGCTTCGACGCGGTGCTGATCGGGAGCGCCAATGCACTGCGCCATGGCGGGCCGGCGCTCGCCGGCTACAGTTCGCTCCCCGCCTATGTCGTAGGCCAGGCCACTGCCGAGGCCGCTCGCGAGGCCGGGTTTACGGTCGCAGACACCGGAAGCGGCGGCTTGCAGCAGATCGTCGACCGGCTTTCGCGTGACGGACGACGCAGAGTGCTCCGTCTGGCGGGGGCCGAACACGTCGCGCTGGCGCCTGCGGAGCACACTCGGATCGTCACGGCAGTCGTCTACGAAGCTCTTCCACTCCCGATGAACGCGGACTGTGCGGAGAAACTGGCCCGAGGCGCGGTCGCCCTGCTTCATTCCGCCGCCGCGGCCCGACATTTTGCGGCCGAGTGCGCGCGGCGGGGTATAGACCGAACCGGCATCGCTCTGGCTTGCCTCGGACCCCGCATCGCCGAAGCCGCTGGCGATCGGGGCTGGGCGTGCGTCGCCAGCGCGGAACGCCCCGACGACACCGCGCTGCTGGCCTTGGCAGGGCGGATGTGCCAGAATGCCCGCTTCGGGGACAAGAACTGAATGCAGGACGATTTTCTTAGCGAACCGCCGCGCGCCACAGTGCGGCGGGGGACGAGCGGGCGTTTTCTGGTGCTGGCCCTTGTCGGCGCGGTCGCGCTGGGGGGTGCGACCGCGCTGTGGACCGCCAGCCGGATGGGCTGGGTGCAGTTCTCGAACCAGCGACCAGCCCCCGCCGCCCCGCTAGCCCTGCCCAGCGCTGTCCCCAGCGACGCCGGGGTCGAGAACGCGCAGACCGCGCTGGCGGTGCGTCTGGCCGAGCTCGAACAACGGATGACCCGGCTCAACCTCGCAGCCGAGGCCGCCTCGGGCAACGCCGCGCGCGCTGAAAGCCTGCTTACCGCGGCCGCCGCGCGGCGCGCGGTCGAGCGCGGGGCGCCGCTGGGCTATCTCGAGGACCAGCTCAAGGTGCGCTTCGGCGACGCCCAGCCGAACGCGGTGACGACGCTGATCGAGGTCTCTCGCAGCCCGGTCACGCTCGATGCGCTGGAGGAAGGACTGGCCGCGCTGGAGCCACGACTGGTCGAAACGCCGCGAAACGCCGACGTGGTGACGCGGGTGCGCGAGGAACTGTCGAACCTGTTCGTCATCCGCCGTGTGAGCGCGCCCTCGCCCGCCCCCAAGCGCCGCTATGAACGGGCGCGCGTTTTCCTTGAGACCGGTCGCGCCGAAGCCGCGATCGACGAAGTACAACGGATGCCCGGCCGCGCCGCAGCGCGCGACTGGCTGGCGCTGGCGCAGCGATATGTCCGCGCCCAGCGCGCGCTCGACCTGATCGAAACCGCCGCAATTCTCGAACCGCGCGACCTCAAGGACGGGAACGGCACGCCGATTTCCCAGCCCAGCCCGCCGACGGGTGCGGGTGCGGGTGCGGCTTTTTAGGTCAGCACACCCTCATCGCGCATCTTGCCCGCGTACCACCAGAAGAACGCGACTGCGGCGAGGATCACCATCGGGAGGACTGGTGATGCCACCAGTCCGGCGGAATACTGCCAGGCGAAGCTGACCAGCGCGGTCACGAACGACACTGCGAACGCGGTTGCTGCGTGGCGCGAACGGAACAGCAGCAGCACGGCGCCGGCAAACGAACCCCACACCCCCAGCGCCCAGGCCGATGTCGCCCAAGCCGGTGCGGAATCGATCTTGGCCAGCATCTCGCCGTCGATCTGGCCGATCCATGCCGGGTTACGCAGTTGGGTCATCGTGTAGTCCAGCGCGCCAAAACTGTTCCACAGCAGGCCAACCGCGGCGATTGCCCAGAAGTGCCAGGGGATCGCTCCCGCAATGCCTTCTGCTTCAGGAACCGCTCCATCGTCCAACGTATCGGCCATAACTTCCCCTCCCAAGGCGACCACCGCGGCAATCATACCACCGCGGCGGGGGCAACGCGAATCGCGCTGACTTGCGCCTTGGGGGGCCGACTTCAGAGCCGCTCGATCTTGCGCGCGGCCTCGTCGAGGATCTCGGCGACCTGGTGAATCGTGTCGCGATCGAACCCGCTTTCGGCGCGTCCGCGCAGCGCGGCGAACAGGTTGCCAACCGCGCGACCGATCGGTGGCGCGCGGTGCGCGTCGTCCTCTTCGTTGAGCGCGACCAGCCGGGCGATCAGGGCATCGGCCTCCTTGCTGCGTTCGGACAACTCAACCTCGCCCTCGGCGGTTATGGCAAAGGCCTTGCGGGGGCCGGCGTCGGCACGCTCCTCGATCATCCCTTCGTCGAGGAGCAGGCTCAGCGTGGGATAGACCACCCCGGGGCTCGGCGCGTAGTTGCCGCCGGTCAGTTCCTCGATCGCCTTTATCAACTCGTAACCGTGGCGGGTTTCGTCGCCGATCAGCTTGAGCAGGAGCAGGCGCAACTCGCCCCCTGCGAACATCCGCCCACGCGGACCGCGACGACCGCCGCCGCCGCGCTGGCGACCTTCATTGTCACCGAAGCTCCACTCCCACGAGCGCCCCCGGTTGCGTCCGCCCATCATCATCGCGATCATCGGCCAGCCCGGACCCCGTCCGAATGGCCCCGCGTTGCATCCATGCATGCGCATTCCAGCATTCCTTCCTTTACATATCTAAGATGGCGCTAAGATATATCTTAGATAGCGCTGTGCAAGCCCTCGGTGCAAATTTTCCCAACGCGCCTATCTTGGGCCGCGATGACCGATCTGTTTGCCGACGATTTGCCGCCCCAGCCCGCTACCGCCTCTTCCGAGGATGCCCCGCTGGCCGACCGGTTGCGTCCCGCTTCGCTCGACGAAGTTGTCGGGCAGGAACACCTGACCGGCCCCGAAGGCGCGATCGGGCGGATGGTCGCGGCTGGCAAGCTCTCGTCGATGATCCTGTGGGGACCGCCGGGGACGGGCAAGACCAGCATCGCCAGGTTGCTGGCGGATGCGGTGGGGATGCGCTTCGTCTCGCTATCCGCCGTGTTCTCGGGTGTCGCCGATCTCAAGAAGGCGTTTGCCGAGGCCGAGACGATGGCGAAGGCAGGACACAAGACCTTGCTGCTGGTGGACGAAATCCACCGCTTCAACCGCGCCCAGCAGGACGGCTTCCTGCCCTTCGTCGAGAACGGCACCGTCACGCTGATCGGCGCGACCACCGAAAACCCCAGCTTCGAACTCAACGCCGCGCTGCTCAGCCGCGCCCAAGTGCTGATCCTCCACCGGCTCGATCACAAGGCGCTGTGCGCGCTGCTCGAGAAAGCAGAAAAGGAGGTGGGACACCCCCTGCCCGTCACCGCCGCGGCGCGCGACGCGCTGGTCGCGTCCGCCGATGGCGACGGGCGGTTCCTGCTCAACCAGGCCGAAACGCTGTTCGATGTCGGTCTTGACCAGCCGCTCGATCCCGCGGGGCTGTCGCAGTTCCTTCAGCGCCGGATGGCGGTCTACGACAAGGATCGCGAGGGGCACTACAACCTGATCTCGGCGCTGCACAAATCGTTGCGCGGCTCGGACCCGCAGGCGAGCTTGTATTACCTCGCGCGGATGCTGGTCGCGGGCGAGGAGCCGCTGTTCGTGTTGCGCCGCCTGACCCGCGCCGCGGTCGAGGACGTCGGGCTCGCCGATCCGCAGGCGCTGGTCCAGTGCCTCGCCGCCAAGGACGCTTACGAATTCCTCGGCTCGCCCGAGGGCGAACTGGCGATCGTCCAGGCCTGCCTCTACCTCGCCACCGCGCCCAAATCGAACGCGGCCTACATCGCGCAGAAGGCGGCATGGCGCAGCGCGAAGGAAACGGGATCGCTGATGCCCCCCGCCAACATCCTCAACGCGCCGACGAAGCTGATGAAGGACGTCGGCTACGGCAAGGGCTACGCCTACGATCACGACGCCGACGAGGGCTTCTCGGGCGCGAGCTACTGGCCCGCGGAGATGGAAGCCCAGACCTATTACCGCCCGGTCGAACGCGGGTTCGAGCGGCAGGTGGCGGAACGGATCGCCTATTGGGACAAGCTGCGGCGCGAGCGTGCGTAAGTTCGCCCGGTTTGCCTGCATCGACTGGTCGGGCCAGGCGGTAGCGCGCCCAAAAGGGCTGGCGGTAGCGGTTTGCGTAAGCGCCGACTCCGCGCCCGAACTGGTCGCGCGAGCGAACGGCTGGTCGCGCGAGGACGTTCTGGACTGGCTGATCGAGCAGGCGCGGGCGGAAGCCGATCTGATCGTCGGACTCGACCTGTCCCCCGCCTTGCCCTTTGCTGATGCGGACGCCTACTTTCCCGGCGTGGCGGGCCAACCGCAGGATGCACGCGAGCTGTGGCGGCTGGTCGATGAGACTTGCGCCAACGAACCGCACCTCGGCGCAAGCAGCTTTGCCGATCACCCCGCCTTCTCACCCCACTTCCGCCGCCACGGCAGGCGCGAGGGCGCGGCGTTCGGCGGCGGGACAGGCCGGTTCCGCGCGGTCGAGCACCGCCAGCGCGAGTGCGGGGTCTCTCCGGTAAGTTGCTTCAACCTCGTCGGCGCGGCGCAAGTCGGCAAGTCGAGCCTTACGGGGATGCGCGTGCTCCACCGCCTCGCCGGGCGAGTGCCGGTCTGGCCGTTCGATCCGGTCCCCGAACGCGGCCCGCTGATCGTCGAAATCTATACCTCGATCGCCGCGCGCGCCGCCGGGGTCCGCAAGGGCAGGAGCAAGTTGCGCGATGGCGAAAGCCTCGATGCGGCGCTCGCCCAACTTGGCAGCAAGCCCCACAGGCCCCTGCCTCGCTACGACGACCACAGCACCGACGCGATCCTCACCGCCGCCTGGCTGCGCGCGGTCGCGCACGATCCGGCGCTGTGGAACCCGCCCGGCCTGGAGGCGGTCCGTCACACCGAAGGCTGGACCTTCGGCGCGCGCTGACGCATGGGGGCGACGCGCCGGCTTAGCTCAGTTGGTAGAGCACCTGATTTGTAATCAGGGGGCCAGGGGTTCGAATCCTCTAGCCGGCACCATAAATCAAACGCTTAGCCCGTTTCGACGCCATCCGTTCCGCCAGAATCTAACATTCTATCTAACGTGAAATTTTTTGCCGCAGGCGCTGTTCGGGCTGCGGCAGGATTGCCAAGGCCAAGAGCGCGCACGACGAGGTGATCGCCGCCGTTTACCACGCGCAGGCCGACGCGCTCGAAATTGAGAGTTTGGCGAAGCGCCGCCTCGCCGATGAATACGACGCGGCGCAGGATAGAGGTGAGGTTCGCGTCAACGGGGAGCGCAGCTTTTCCGGTTCGGAAAAGGTCGGGCCGGCTGACATCGGCCTGACCGGCAAAGACATTCACGAGGCCCGCGCCATCCGTGACGCCGAACAAGCGGACCCCGGCATTTACCGGCGCACGGTCGATAGCCTGATTGCATCGGGCGATGAGCCGAAAAAACCCCGCCGAAGCGGGGAGAGGTTGGGAGGCTGATTGCCCGACTCGGATCGGGGGAATGAACTAGGCTCCTTTGCGAAGCGCGATGCAAGCGCGTTAGCTTTGCGCTCGATCCGCTCCCCTACCCGATCGCCCCACTCGCGGACAACGCGGCTCGTGACGCCCGCCGCGCTAACCTCCACCTCGATCGCGTCGCCGCCGATCGTGCAGCCGCTCCAGCCCTGCACGGTGTCGGTCGGCGACGCATACTGGTGATCTATGAATTCCAGCATCCGCGCCGGTGTGAAGCCCAGGGCGTCAATTTCCGCATAGCGCTGAGAACCATTGCCCGATGATGTAAACTCGACCAGTTCCAGGGGCACGAACGGCGGTGTCAGCCCGGTTTCGTCCGCGGCGATGAAATACAGCCGCGCGCCGTAGTCGGTGCAAGGGACGGCGACCAGCAGGCGGCAAGGCAATCCTGCTTTCAACTCATCTCGCAGCGCGGCGACGGCGGCTTTCAACAAAGCAGGGGTATCGAACGGCAGTGCTCCCCCGATGGCGCGCGCGACCCGGTGAGGATCGTTCAGGTCATACAGACCGCTAATTGCCGCTGCCCAGGGCCACAGCGTCCCCGTGAACGCTTTGGGCAAGTGTCCGCGGAACTGGCCAGTCGCCCGGTCGAATAGCGCCGTATCGGACCACAGGTAGCCTTTGCCCCCGTGAACCAGGCCGTTCATTAGGGTCACGGGGAACTCCCCGTTGGGTGCTTCAGCGTGATCTGGCTCGGATGCGAAGACGGCGTTGCCACCGCTGACGCGATAGCCGCGGCCGTCGCAGTTGCGGCGGCGCTCAGCCCGATTGCAGTGCCGACGCCAGGGATCGCGAGGGTCAGCGCGACCACTGCAGCGACAACCGCGACGGTCTTCAAAACCTTCGACAATGCCCGGCTTCCTTCGAAAAGGGTTGCGGCTGACGGCCGGGGGAGACCGTCAGCCGCGGGGTTAGACTGCGGCCATCTTAAGCAGCCTGATGGCGTTCGGATCGGCCACACCCCCGCCGACGCGCTTCGTCGCGTAAAACTGAACGAAGGGCTTGTTTGTATATGGATCGCGCAAGATCCGCGATCCTATCCGATCGTTAATCAGATAGCCCGATTTGAAGTCGCCGAACGCGATGGCGATCAGTCCGGCGGCTGACGATGGCATTGCCTCATCAAATTCTACGGGCCTGCCGAGAAGCGTGGGCGGCTGGCCGACCATGAAGCTCTCGCGCCAGATGTAAGCGCCGTTTGCGTCCTTGAGCCGGGCGATCTCCCCGCCGGTGACACTGTTCATCAGCCAAGTCGCATTCTGCCGATACGGCGCCGCCAGGTTGTACATCAGCGTGACCAACTCGTCTGCCGCGACTGCGGTTGCGCTGGCCGCCGTCTCAACCGTCAGAACGCCGCCAGGGTGGGTCGTTTCGGACGCACCGCCAGTGACGTAAGTCAGCAAACCGCGAGGCTTGTTGGTGCCGTCGCCGGAGATGAAGGCGATGGTTTCTTGCTTGTTGAACTCGGCCTCGAGCTGGTCGGCGAGCCATTGTTCGATGTTGAAGTGCGCGTCGTCGAGCAGTCGCTGAGTGATCGCGGGGTTGGCGTAGATCTCGCCCGCGGCGAAC
>JAUYQH010000084.1 GCA_030697365.1 Novosphingobium sp.
AGAAGCTTCACCCGTAGGCCTTCCTGAAAGCTGCCGTCATGCCGAAACTTAACGCCGCGCAGCGAGATATTTTCGATCTGGACGCTGCGCGTACCGAACTCGCCTTTCGCGATTGCTTCGGTCGAACAATGCAGGCGTAGCGGACGGTCGCCGCCGCGGACGCTGTCGGCGAACAGCCGGACAAGCGTCGCCGCGCTGTCGATGGGGTAGCTAAGCTGCACGCCGCAGTTTTTGCCGTCGTGCCACACGACCTTGCCGCTTAGGCGAATGACCTCGGACAAATCGATCTGCAAGTCCGCGCCCGGCGATACGCGCAGCTGGGTAGCAAGCATAAGCCCTTCATCGGAAATGTTGAGGACGCGCGCGAAGCCTTCTTCGCTTGCCGCCGAAACGCGCGCGACCCGAAAGACGCTGCGCTGGCGGGGCTGCGAACGCTTGTCGCCACCCGGCGATCGATCATCGTTGATCGACCCGTGCCACGGATCGCTGCCATACTCATCGAAACTGTGCGTGTTCATCCACTGCCCCTTCCAGCGGCGAGGTTAAAGGTACTGGGGGGCATTGATAGCTGTGGGAATTACCACAGCGTCAGGTCATGAAATGTTTAAACTTATGCGGTGACATGGCCGTGTTACTGAGCGTGATTGTCGGCATAGTGCTTTATGCGCCTCGACAGGCCGAGCGTCCGTTCCGCTTTGGCGACCAGCGCAACAACCTCCGCGATACTTTTAAGCCGTAGCTTGGTCAGCGCATTTTTTCGGTGCATCTCAACGGTTCGGACACTCAAACCGAGCTGATGGGCGGCCAGTTTATTGGGTGATCCGTCGAGCAAGGTTGCCACGACATCCTGTTCGCGCGGCGACAGGGAATCCAGCAGCGCGCGGGCGTGCGATCGAGTTGCGGCGGTTTCCTGAAGCGTGCCCAGCATGCCAAAAGCCGCCGCCAGCGCCTCATCGAGCAGCCCGATTTCGAAGGGTTTCTCCAGAAACTCGATTGCGCCCATCTTAACAGACCGCACCGCCGTCGCGATATCGCCATGCGCGGTCATTATGATCACCGGCCACGACACATCGCGGCAGCGTAATTCCTCCAGCACCTGTAGCCCGTCCATTTTCGGCATGCGAAGGTCGAGCAGAAGGGGCGCCGGCTTCAACGTCGGTAACAGATCGAAAAAATCCTCCGCCGCCGCAAAAGGCCACGCCCGAATATGTGACGTACCGAGCAGGAAATGGAGCGACTGGCGAACGTCGCCGTCGTCGTCGATCACATAGACGTTTCGCTCAAACGACCCGTCCGGTCCGTCCTGAATTTCGACCATTGATACACCTGATAGGCCAACTGCTGTTGCTGCATGGCTGTGCTCCCTGCAACCAAAACGGTGAAAGTTAACAATGGTTGCACGCGGCGCCCCGCATTTCCCCGATCTATCCCCTACGGTTTCCGTGGCGTATGGCGATTAACTGGGCATATCAAAGGCGCCCGAAGGGGGAAAGAATTGCAATCGCAGGACTATATGGACGATCTCGATGCCGAGTGTCCCCAAGCGTCCCGCCGCCGCATGGCGATTGCGCGCTACAATATTTTGGACAGCGCCGCCGAGCGCGATTTCGATAATCTCACCATACTTGCGGCGGAGGTGTTCGGCGCCAGTTTCGCGGCTATCAGCTTTATCGATCGCACCCGGCAATGGTTCAAAGCCAAGCATGGCCTGGGCGTTGCCGAGACCCCCATCGAGCAATCCTTTTGCGCGCACGCGCTGAAATCCTCGGGGATATTTCTGGTCAAAGATGCCGCTCATGACCGGATTTTCGCGGCAAATCCGCTGGTGACCGGTGATCCGCACATCCGCTTCTATGCCGGGATGCGGGTGCTCGCGAATGACGGCACCCCGATCGCCGCCATATGCGTGATGGATTCAGCGCCACGCCCCGAAGGCTTGACCGAAGCCCAACGACTGACGCTGCAAATTTTGGCGTCGCAGGTCGAATCGCTGCTCGAACTGCGTCATGCCCTCATCGTGCAGAAGCAGCAGGTGGCGCTGCAAAGGGCGTTGTCGCGGCAGCTTCGCCATATGTCGAACCACGACGAACTCACCGGGTTACCAAGGCGCAACCTGTTCCGCGAAAAGCTCGACGCGGCGCTGGCAGATGCCGGTCAAACTGGTCGCCGGGCGGCGGTCATGACCGTCGATGTTGATCATTTCAAACAGATCAACGACAGTTTTGGTCATGACGTCGGCGATTCACTGCTCTGCGCCTTTGCGAAACGCTTTCGGGCTGCCACGCGCAGCACCGACACCGTGGCGCGACTTGGCGGCGACGAATTCGGGCTGGTCATTCCCGACATCGGCGCCGGCGACGACCTGAAAATGCTGCTGCGTTCGCTGGGCGAGCGCTTGCACAAGCCATTCAAACATAATGGGCGAGTCATCAATTGCGAGGCCAGCATCGGCGTGGCGATTTATCCCGACCATGCCACCTCCGCTGATGATTTGATCAAGTGCAGCGACCTTGCGCTGGCCGCTGCCAAAACATCGCGCGGATGTTCCGCAATCTTTTCGTCGGGGATGGCGGAGAATTTCGACCGGCAGGCGCGCATGCTCGACATCGCGCGTGCGGCAATCGCCACCAATGAATTGATCCCGCATTATCAGGCCAAGGTAAGCCTGGCGACGGGCCGGATCGTCGGTTTCGAAGCACTGGCGCGCTGCCAGCAGGCGGGAGCGCCGCCACTGCTGCCCGAAATGTTCGCGCACGCCTTTACCGATGGCAAGCTCGCGGCCGACATCAGTCGGCAGATGCTGGCGCAGGTGCTCGACGATGTGCGGCACTGGGTCGATACCGGCGCCGCATTCGGCCATGTCGCAATTAATAGCAGCGCGGCCGATTTCAGAAGCGATGATTTTGCCGAACGACTGCTGGATGCTATCGATAGCCGCGGACTGGACCCGGCGATGATCGAACTGGAAGTTACCGAAGGCGTTTTCCTGGGCCGGGGGAATGAGCAAGTCACGCGGGCGCTCGCGTTGCTGAACGCACGCGGGGTGCGCGTCGCGCTCGACGACTTTGGAACCGGCTTTGCATCGCTGACGCATTTGAAGAAATTTCCCGTCGATGTGATCAAGATTGACCGATCGTTCGTCGCTGGCGTGGCGACCAGCCCCGACGATGCGACCATCGTGCGGGCACTGATCGGGCTTGGAAAAAGTCTCGGAATCGAAACCGTAGCCGAGGGCATCGAAACGGTCGAGCAGGCTTCCTTTCTGCGCCGTCACGGATGCGATCTGGGGCAAGGATTTTTCTACAGCGCGCCTGCCCCGGCAGCCGACATACCGTCGTTGATTGAGCGAACGTTGCCGCATTATAGGCCCGCAAAATTTCCAACAACGCGCGGAAGCCTCGCACTGGCATGCTAATCTCGACGCTCTATGTGAGCCGGAGCCAGATCGAACCGACCCGCGCGACCGCGGCCATCGCGGATCTGGTCGAGGTATCGATCGCGAACAACCTGCGCCGCGACATCACGGGCGCCTTGCTGTTCACCGGTGCGCATTTCGCTCAAATACTGGAAGGTCGGGAGGACGTCATCACAGCCCTGATGAAGTCGATCGGCCGCGACGAACGCCATGATCAGCTGACAGTCATCAATCAAGCCCCTCTCAAAGAGCGAATATTCCACGACTGGGCTTTAGCGTATAATGGGCCGTCGTTGTTTATCGCACGCCACGTTGCGCGCGTGTTGGCAAGTCCGCCCGGCGTGGACAAGCAGCGCACCGCCCGCTGGCTGACAGATACAATGTTGGAACTCATGACCGTGTGACATCCAGCGAACACGGCGCCTTGGCTATCCCGCGGCTTCCTCGATGTCAGCCTGCGCAATCGGCAGCGCGAAACGGAATTCCGAGCCCGCATCGGACGAATCTTCCAGCCAGATGCGACCGCCATGTGCTTCGATGATCGTGCGCGATATCGACAGGCCCAGCCCCATGCCGCCTTCCTTGATCGTATCGGACCAGGTGAAAATGCCTTGCGCCGCTTCGGCCGTAACGCCCGGCCCCGTATCGCGCACTGCAACGACGATCTCGTCAGCGGCGGTTTCGGCCGAAATCCTGACTTCCTTCTGCTCCAGGTCCGACACCGCCTCACAGCCGTTCCGCAACAGATTGATGACAACCTGCTGAATTTGGGTGCGGTCCGCGAAAAGCTTCAGGTTGGCGGGGATGGCGTAGCGTAATTTGGTATCGATCGAGCAGGCGCTGCGGACAAGATTGATCGACTCCTCGACGACGGCTTTCAGCTCGAAAGATTCGCTGGCGCGAACGCGGCGATCGGTGAGGTCGCGCAGCGTGCGAATGATCGCGCCCGCCCGTTTGGCGGCCATGTCGATGGCGTTTAGCGCCTCGCGCACCTGGGCATTGTCGATGTCACTGCTGTCCACCAGGCGCAGGCACCCGGCAGCGTAGTTGGTGATTGCGCTGAGCGGCTGGTTAAGTTCGTGCGCCAAAGTCGTCGCCATCGTCCCCATCGCATTGACGCGCGATGTATGGACAAGTTCGGTTTGCAGGGTTTGCAGTGCCGCGGCCGCCTCCTGATGTTCGGTAACATCATAGCCTTCGCAAAAAATACCGACGATGTTCAGGTCGGCGTCGCGCACCGGTTCGTATACAAAATCGGCGTAGCGACGCACCATCGGCCCACCGCCCGGACTGGGCAGATCGAACGCCACGGTTTCGCCGCGGTACGGGACACCCGTCTGGAACACCCGATCGAGGATGGCGACGAACCCCTGCGCGGCAATCTCGGGCATCGCCTCTGCCACCGTCAGACCTTCCAGCTTTCTGTGGCCGACGAACCGGCGATAGGATTCATTGGCAAAGGTGATGCGGTGTGCAGGTCCTTCCGACGTGGCAATGAAGCCCGGGGCGTGCT
>JAUYQH010000086.1 GCA_030697365.1 Novosphingobium sp.
GATCGCGGTCTTGGCCTCGGCGATCGCGGCCTCGATCTGGCCCTTGAGTTCGGGGTCGATCTTGTCGCCGTTCTCCTCGAGCTGGCGCTCGGTGGCGTGGACCAGGCTGTCGGCGTTGTTCTTGGCCTCGGCGCCTTCGCGGCGCTTCTTGTCCTCCTCGGCGAACTGCTCGGCATCGCGCACCATCTGCTCGATGTCGGCGTCGCTGAGCCCGCCCGAGGCCTGGATCTTGATCTGCTGCTCCTTGCCGGTGCCCTTGTCCTTGGCGTGGACGTTGACGATGCCGTTGGCGTCGATGTCGAACGTCACCTCGATCTGCGGCACGCCGCGCCGCGCCGAGGGAATCCCGACGAGGTCGAATTGGCCAAGCAACTTGTTGTCCGCGGCCATCTCGCGCTCGCCCTGGAACACGCGGATGGTCACCGCCTGCTGGTTGTCTTCGGCGGTCGAATAGACCTGGCTCTTCTTGGTCGGGATCGTGGTGTTACGATCGATCATCCGGGTGAACACGCCGCCCAGCGTCTCGATCCCCAGCGACAGCGGGGTGACGTCGAGCAGCAGCACGTCCTTGACGTCGCCCTGGAGCACGCCGGCCTGGATCGCCGCGCCCATCGCCACCACTTCATCGGGGTTGACCCCGGTGTGCGGTTCCTTGCCGAAGAACTCCTTCACAACTTCGCGCACGCGCGGCATGCGGGTCATCCCGCCGACGAGAACGACGTCGTCGATGTCGCTGGCCTTGAGGCCTGCGTCGGCTAGCGCCTTCTTCATCGGCTCTTTGGTCCGCTCGATCAGTCCGGCGACCATCTTTTCCAGATCGGCGCGGGTGATTGTCTCGACCAGATGCAACGGGGTGGTGCTGCCGCCTTCCATCCGCGCGGTGATGAACGGCAGGTTGATCTCGGTCGTCGCGGTGCTCGACAGCTCGATCTTGGCCTTTTCCGCAGCTTCCTTGAGCCGCTGGAGCGCGAGCTTGTCGGTCTTCAGGTCCATGTTCTCCTTGGACTTGAACTTGGCCGCCAGCCACTCGACGATCGTAGTGTCGAAATCTTCGCCGCCCAGGAACGTGTCGCCATTGGTCGACTTGACCTCGAACACGCCGTCGCCGATCTCGAGGATCGAAACGTCGAAGGTGCCGCCGCCCAGGTCGTAGACCGCGATGGTCTTGCCGTCGTTCTTCTCGAGGCCATAGGCGAGTGCGGCCGCGGTCGGCTCGTTGATGATCCGCAACACTTCGAGGCCCGCGATCTGCCCGGCGTCCTTGGTTGCCTGGCGCTGCGCGTCGTTGAAATAGGCAGGCACGGTGATCACCGCCTGGGTGACGGTCTCGCCGAGATAGGCTTCAGCGGTTTCCTTCATCTTCTGGAGCGTGAAGGCGCTGATCTGGCTGGGCGAATAATCCTCGCCGCCGGCCTGGACCCAGGCGTCGCCGTTCTTGCCCTTGACGATGTGATAGGGGACCAGCTCGGTGTCCTTCTTGGTCACCGGGTCGTCGAAACGGCGCCCGATCAGGCGCTTGACCGCGAAAATCGTGTTGTCGCCGTTGGTCACCGCCTGGCGCTTGGCCGGTTGGCCGATCAGTCGCTCGCCGTCCTTGGTGAACGCGACGATCGACGGCGTGGTGCGCGCGCCTTCCGAATTCTCGATGACCTTGGGCTTGCCCCCGTCCATCACCGCAACGCAGCTGTTGGTGGTGCCGAGGTCGATACCGATCACTTTTGCCATGATTTCTGCCTGTTTCCCTCTAGACTTGAGACACCGCGTATCCTCGCCCCCCTTGCTGGACGGGCGTTGCAGGGCGGCTTCGACCGGCGCGATATAGGGCGGGTTCGGCTTGGCACAAGGGCCGCACCCGGTTAGGCGGAGCGGGTGTACCGCGGGGGGAAAATCATGCGTGTGAAGGCAGTGGCTGCGATTGTGGCAGGCGGAATGGCGCTGGCCATTGCGGGTTGCGGGTCAAACGAACCCCAGCCTTCGCCGGGCGATGTGGCGCAACCCTCGCCCGAAGCCCCGCCGGGAATTACGCTGAGCGATGCGCGGATCCAGCTTCCGGTCGTCTCGGGCCGCCCCGGCGCGGCGTACTTCACCGTCAGCCAGGCCAACGGCGCGCCCCACACGGTTACCGGCGTGGCAGTCGAAATGGCAGCACGGGCCGAGATGCACCAGACCAGCGGCGGCTCGATGGCCCCGCTCGGCAAAGTAGGGATCGGTGCGGGGAAGACGGTCAAATTCGAGCCCGGCGGGTATCACGTCATGCTGTTCGATCTCGATCCCAAGCTGCGCTTCTCGAAGGACGTGGCGCTTACCGTCACCTTCGAGGGCGGCGGCAAGGCAGTCGCCCGCGCACCGGTGACGACGATGGCCGGGCAGATGGAGATGGCGCACTGAGCGAGGAGCATCCCGCCGGAATCGTTGCCGCCCCTGCCTGCCCCGCAGGCGGATCGCGGCGGCTGACCCCGGGCGAGGTCGTCCTGGTGAGGTCGGTGTTCGGTGCCGCAATCGATCTGGCCGACGTTTCGATCCGGCGGCGCAAGTGGTTTCCGTTCCAACCCCGCAAAGTAGCGATGGCCCCGCGCGGGCACATCCACTTCCATCCCGCGGGCAAAGCCTATTGCGACGATTTCGCGCAGGCGGACATCAACGCGCAAGGGCTGTTCATCCACGAGATGACGCACGTCTGGCAGTCCCAGCAGAAGGGCGATTGGTATCTGGTGCTGATGCGCCACCCGTTCTGCCGCTACGACTACACCATCCGCCCGGGCTGGCCGCTCGAGCGTTACGGGCTCGAACAGCAGGCGGAAATCGTCAAGCACGCCTTCCAGTTGCGGCAAGGCGCTCGGATACGCGGAGCGTTCCCGCCCGAGGTCTACGAGAGCATCCTGCCGTTCAGACCGTCTGGAACGTAGCCAGCGCCAGGACCATCAGCGAGATCGCCGAACCCAGCACAACCAGCGATGCCAGCGCGCCCCCGCTGGAGTGGCGCAGCGGTGCCGCAGCGGCCTCGGGCAACTGCCAGGTGGTATCCACCGGCCCGAGCAACGCTACCGCAGGCTCGTCGATCGGCGAACGCAGCAAGGCGGTGCTGATCACCGCGCGCGACACGCGTTGGGCAAATTCGCACCCGTAGAATGGCGCACGCGCCCAGATCACCGTCGCATCGATCGCGCCCGCCATCGGGAGCTTCACGGTCAAAGTATCGCCCACCGCGAAAGCTTCGTCCGCTTCGATCAGCAGCCCGGTTTCGGACAAGTTGCGCACCGTCGCGCTTGCCGCGGCTGAGGCGTTTGCGCTTTCGACCCGCAGCCGCATCGCACGGCGTCGGGTGCGGCGCTGTTCATAGTCCTGCGGATCGATGCGGATCTCGGCGAGCATGTTCATGCCTGAACTCCTTGGGGCGGTTCCCCTTTGCCCGCATCAAGCACGCCAGAAGTTAATTTCCGGTTTAGGAAATCCGGCAAGAATTGGGCAGCAGGGTTGAGCTGGCGGGGCGAAAACGGTATCACCTGCAACCATTCCGGGCGGCCCAACCCGCGCCCGGTGCCTGGATACTCCATGGAGCTTTCCGATTACGGCCTGTCGCGCACGCGCGGCTTTCTTTCGCATTACGAGATCGACGAGATCGCCCTGCCCGATTCGTTCGATCCGGTCATCGCCGCGGCCGAAGACCTGTCCGCGTTGCTCACCAGCGGGCGGGTGCGCCACTGGCTCGACCGGCTGCCCGATCCGCAAATCGCTGAATGGGCCGCCAATGCCCCCGAAGAACAGGTCCGCACGGCGATGGTGCGCTACAGCTTCCTCGTCCAGGCCTATGTCTGGGGCGAGCCTCAGGCGCCACGTCACCTGCCTGCCAACCTCGCCCGCCCGATCGTCGCGCTCGCAGACCGGCTCGGCCAGGCGCCACTTCTACCCTATTCGGGCTATGTTCTGGATAACTGGAGCCGGATCGACAAATCCGGCCCGGTAGCGCTCGACAATATCCGGATGCACCAGAACTTCTATGGTGGAGTGGACGAGAACTGGTTCGTTCTGATCCACGTTGCGATCGAAGCCGAGGCCGGGGTAATCCTCGACAGCGCGGTCAAAATGGTCGAGGCGGCGACCGCGGGGAACGCGGGCTTATGCGAAAGCCTGCTCCACGAAACCGACCTTGCGTGGGAGCGGATCTACGCCGCGTTCAAGCGAATGACCGAGCGCTGCGATCCTTACGTCTACTTCAACCGCGTGCGCCCCTATATCCACGGATGGGCCAACAATCCGGCGTTTCCCGACGGCGGGCTGATCTACGAAGGCGTCGAGAAATTCGGCGGCAAGCCGCAGGCGCTGCGCGGCCAGACCGGCTCGCAATCGAGCATCGTGCCCTCGATGGACGCGCTGCTCGGGGTTCGCCACTCGGACGACCCGCTCAAGCACTTTCTCGACGAACTCCACCACTACCGTCCGGTCCCGCACCGCCGCTTCATCGAGGACCTGGGCGCCAGATCGACGCTGCGCGAATTCGTCGCCGAAGCCGGATCAGCCAGCTTGCGCGAAGCGTTCAACGCCAACCTCGAACAAGTCGCCCGATTCCGCACCCGTCACCTCGAATACGCGGCGAATTATATCAACAAGCAGGCGGGTTCGATTGCGGGCAACGATCCGGACGTCGGCACGGGCGGCACTCCGTTCATGAAGTACCTCAAGAAGCACCGGGACGAGAACCGGGCGCAGATCGTTTAGACCTGCCTTCCCGTCATTCGAGCGGCTGGAGCGTTGTTTTTTTCGGCGCGCTCGGTTGCCCGGGGGATCGTAAGCGTTAAAAGGCCGCGTGCCTTCACCTGCCGAAGTCGATCAGTTCCTCAAGGACCACTTTCGCTCGGTCTGGTCGCTCGAACTGTTGCTGCATCTCGAGCGCACGCCCGAGCGAGGCGCGTCAGCCCCCGAGCTTGTCGAAGCACTGCGCGCCAGCCAGGCGATCGTCGAACAAGCGCTTGCCGGGCTCGTCGCGGGTGGGCTGATCGCGGTCGAGGATGGCGGCGTCGCGCGCTATGCACCTGCCAACGCACGCTTGCGCGACTTCGTCACGCTTGCCAGAGATGCCTACGCATCGCGCCCGGACTCGGTGCGGCGGGCGATCGTTTCGGGTGCGGTGAGCGGCGCCTCGGCATTTGCCGATGCGTTCAGGTTGAGGAAGGACTGAGCCGCCAGTGTCGCCGACCCTCCCCACCGCCGTCTACGTGCTCTGCTTCCTCACCAGCGCCGCGTGCGCCGGACTGCTTGGGCGAGGCTATCGCCGGTCGCGCGCGCGGCTGCTGCTGTGGAGTGCTCTGTGCTTCGCACTGCTCGCCATCAACAACTTGCTGGTGATCGTCGATCTGGTGATCCTGACCGAGCGGACCTTTCGCCTGGAGCGGCTGGTGGTGATGCTGGCCGCGGTCGGTGTGCTGCTGTTCGGTTTCATCTGGGACCTGGAGGAATAGTTGGAAGCGCTGCTCATCCCGTTCCTTTCGGGCGCGATCGTCATGGGGTTCGCCGTGGCGGGACTGTTCTTCCTCAAGCTGTGGCGCAAAACCCGCGACAGCCTGTTTCTGGCTTTCGCAGCGGCCTTCGCGCTGCTCGGACTGTCGCAGTTGCTGCTGACGTTCACCGCATTCCCGGTCGAAGAGCGGAGCTGGCTTTACCTCATCCGGCTCTGCGCTTTCCTCGCGATCATCATCGCGATCTGGCGCAAGAACGCGCGCCAGAAGGGTTAGAGTTTCGCCAGATCGACCGGCGCGTCCTTGTCGATACGGTCGTTGGCCGGTGGCATCGGGTATTTGAGGCCCGTGGCGCAGTTGAACAGCACGACCTCGTCGTCGGCCTGAACCAGCCCCTCGGTCAGTGCATTGCGATAGGCGGCCAGCGTCGCCCCGCCTTCGGGGCACATCAGCAGACCGTCGCGCTTTGCGCAGTCTTCGGTCGCCGCAAGAATTTCGTCGTCGTCCACCGCGAGCGCCCGGCCGCCGCTCTCGCGCACCGCGCGCAGAATCAGAAAATCGCCGACCGCCTTGGGCACGCGGATGCCGGCAGCGATGGTGTGCGCGTTCTCCCAGCGCTCGGCATGCTCGACCCCGTCCTCGAATGCCTTGACGATCGGCGCGCAGCCGCTCGCCTGGACCGCGAACATCTTGGGCCGTTCGGGCCCGATCCAGCCGATCTGTTCGAGCTCGTCGAACGCCTTCCACATCCCGATCAGACCGGTTCCGCCGCCAGTCGGATAGAAGATCGCGCGGGGAAGTCGCCAGCCAAGCTGCGCGGCCAGTTCCAGCCCCATCGTCTTTTTGCCCTCGATCCGGTAGGGTTCCTTGAGGGTAGAGAAATCGAACCACAGCCCTTGCGCCGCGCCCTTCCCCACCAGTGCGCCGCACTCGTCGATCAGCCCGTTGACGCGATAGACCCGCGCGCCCTGCAGCGCGATCTCGCGGACATTGATTTCGGGGGTGTCGTCGGGGCAGAACACCACCGTCTCGATCCCCGCGCGCGTCGCATAGGCGGCGAGCGCGGCGCCGGCGGTGCCGTTGGTGGGCATCGCGATCCTGGTCACGCCCAGTTCGCGCGCCATCGCCACCGCCATCACCAGCCCGCGCGCCTTGAACGATCCGGTGGGCAGGCGGCCCTCGTCCTTGACCAGCACGCTGGCGCCCCCGCTCAAAGGGATTGGCACCAGCGGCGTCTCGATCTCGCCCAGGCTGACGATGCTGGCGAGGTTGCGGACGGGAAGCAGTTCGCGCCAGCGCCACAAGTCGGTGGGGCGAGCTTCGAGCGTATCGCGGCCTAGCGCCGCGCGAACCGCCGCCAGATCGTAACGCACCAGCGACGGTCGCCCGGCGCGCGACAGGCCGTGCAGTTGGTCTGCCGGGTAACGCTCCCCAGTCAGCGAGCATTCGAGGTGGGTGACGAATGTCGGGCGTTCGGTGGCGAGATTCGCGTTTGCTGGAACCGCCAGGCTCACTCTCCCTTCTTCGCCACCGCCACCATCGCCGGGCGCAGAAGGCGGTCCTTGATCGTGTAGCCTGCCTGGAGTTCCTGGACGATCATGCCCGGCTCGTGCTCGGCATGCGGGATTTCGAGCATCGCCTGGTGCTGGTGCGGGTCGAGGGGCAAGCCGACAGCGGCGATGCGGGCAATGCCGTGGAGGCCGAATACTTTGTCGAGTTCGCGCCGGGTCGCCTCGATCCCGGTGACCAGCGCTTTCAGCCGCTCGTCATCGTGCAGTTCGGGAGGAATCGCCTCCAAGGCCCGGGAAAGATTGTCCGAGACCGACAGCATGTCACGCGCAAACCCGGTCGCCGCGTAAGTCCGCGCATCGGCGATGTCCTTTTCCAGGCGGCGGCGTACGTTCTGCGTCTCGGCCTTGGCGTAGAGCGCTTCCTGCCTGGCCGCCTCGAGATCGTCGCGCAGCCGGTCGAGCGCCTCGCCGAGCTTGTCGGTTTCGGGCTCGATCAGCTCTTCGGGCACGCCTTCGAGCTCCCTGGCTACATCTGCATCTTGCTGGCGCGAATCGGTATCGTTCATTTCCGCGAAAATCCGTCTGTTCCGATGAGTTTGCCCAGCGATTGGGCGGTGAAATCCACCATGGGGACGACCCGCGCATAATTCAACCGCGTGGGGCCGATCACCCCGACCACGCCAACCACCCGCCCTTCCCCGTCGCGCCACGGCGAGGCGATCACCGAAGAGCCCGAAAGGGAGAACAGCCGGTTCTCGCTGCCGATGAAGATCCGCGTCGCCTGCGCCTCGCGCGCAGCGTCGAGCACTCCGGCGATGGCCTCGGCGCCCTCGAGTTCGTCCAGCAACTGACGGACCCGCTCGATATCGCCAAGCGCGATCTCATCGAGCAGGTTGGCCTGCCCGCGCACGATCAGCACCGGACGGCGCGCCGCGTCTTCGCTCCACATCGCGAGCCCGCGCTCGATCAGGTCGCGGCTGGCGCTGTCGAGCGCCGAGCGGCCCGAGGCGATCTCGTCGCGGATCGCGCGCGCGGTTTCGCCCAACGTGCGTCCAGCGAGGCGGCGGGTGAGGTAGTTGCCCGCGGCCTCCAGCGCGCCCGGCGGAACCGCAGCGGGGAGTTCGACCACCCGGTTCTCGACCCCTCCGTCCTCGGCCACCAGCACAGCCAACGCGCGCCCCGGCGAGAGAGGTACGAAGCTGACTTGCGCCAAGCGCGGCTCGGCGCGCGGCACCATTACCACCCCGGCCCCCGCCGAAAGCGCTGAAAGCGCCGCGCTCGCCCCGGCCAGCGCGGTCTCAATTGTACCTCCGGCCGCCAATCCGCGTTCAATTTGCGCGCGCTCGGCCGCGGTCGGCTCGGCCACCTGCATGATCCCGTCGACGAACAGCCGCAGCCCCTGATCGGTCGGCAACCGCCCCGCGCTGGTGTGCGGCGCGGCGAGCAGCCCGGCGTCCTGAAGATCCTGCAGCACCGAGCGGATCGAGGCGGGCGAAAGATTGACCCCGCCCGCGCCGGCGAGCGTCTTCGAGCCGACCGGATGGCCGCTGGTGAGGTAGCCCTCGACCACCAGACGGAAAATCTCGCGCGCCCGGGCGTTGAGTTCGGAGATCGGGGGCGTGGACATCACGGACACCGTAGAGGCAAGGCTTGCAGGCTCAACCCCATTGCGCCACACGCGCGCCGATCACAGCAAAGGAACACTCATGCGCCCTTCCGGCCGCGCTCCCGACGAGATGCGCGCGATTTCGATCGAGACCAATTTCACCAAGCACGCCGAAGGATCATGCCTGATCGGGTTCGGCGATACCAAAGTGCTGGTCACCGCCAGCATCGAGGAACGGCTGCCGCCATGGCTGCGCGGCAAGGGCGAAGGTTGGGTTACTGCCGAATATTCGATGCTCCCGCGCGCCACCCACACCCGCGGCAACCGTGAGGCGGCCAAAGGCAAGCAGAGCGGACGTACGCAGGAAATACAGCGACTTATCGGGCGTAGTTTGCGTGCGGTGACAGATTTGAAGAAGCTCGGCGAGCGCCAAATCACGCTCGATTGCGACGTGATCCAGGCCGACGGCGGCACCCGCACCGCGGCGATCAGCGGCGCATGGGTCGCGCTGAGGCTGGCGGTGCAGAAGCTGATGGCTGCGGGCGCTATCGCCGACGACCCGCTGACCCGAAAGGTCGCCGCGGTGAGCTGCGGCATCCACAACGGCGGCGCGGTGCTCGATCTCGACTACATCGAGGACAGCGCGGCCGATGCCGACGCCAACTTCGTCCTGATCGAAGGCGGCCAGATCGCCGAAGTCCAGGCCACCGCCGAGGGCGCGACTTACGACGAAGAAGGCCTGCTGCGCCTGCTCCGCCTCGCCCGCCTGGGCACCGACCGCATCTTCGCGGCCCAAGGAGCGGCGGTGGCGTGACCCGCAGGATTGGCGCCGAAGCGCTGGTGATAGCTACCCACAACGCTGGCAAGCTGCGAGAAATCCAGGCGTTGCTCGATCCTTATGGGATCAAGTGCATCTCGGCAGGATCGCTCGGCCTGCCCGAGCCTGCCGAGACCGGGACCACTTTCGTCGCCAACGCGCTGCTCAAGGCGCGCGCAGCGGCGGAGGCGTCTCAATTGCCCGCGTTGGCCGACGATTCGGGGCTGTGCGTCGCTGCGCTGGGCGACCGCCCCGGAGTTTACACCGCCGACTGGGCCGAGCGGCAGCGCTTCGAAGGCCCGTCGGGGCGCGACTGGTACATGGCGATGGGCAAAGTCGAGGGGATGCTCGCCGAATTAGGCCCGGAAGCCCCGCGCGACGCGTGGTTCGCCTGCGTCTTGGCGCTGGCCTGGCCTGATGGCGATCAGGCGGTTTATGAGGGGCGCGTTGATGGCAAGCTGACCTGGCCGCCGCGTGGAACGCTGGGCTTCGGCTACGATCCGGTGTTCGTCCCCGCTGGCGGCACGGCCACGTTCGCCGAGCTCGACCCCGCCGAAAAGCACCGCATCAGCCACCGCGCCAATGCGTTTGCCAAGCTGGTGGCTGAACAGTTCGGCTAATGCACCGGCTGGCCCATCACATTGCCCGCCGGAAAGTAGCGGCAGACCAAAATGTCGTTCCGCTCGCCCTGCCCCACCGCGCAACCGACCTGCTCGGTTCCGCGCCAGATCAGCTGGGTGTAGTGGCCTACGTCGGCCCATTTCCCGGTCGAGGACACGTTGGGGAACTGGCCGGAGCGGAAATAGCGAACTTCCTCGACGAAACCGCCGATCATCTGCTCGGCCGAATAGCGCCGCGCCGAACCCATCCAGAGGTTCTCGCCCGCCCCGGCGCGCTCCTGCGCGTGTTCGAAGCGGTTGCCGCGCGCCAGCGTATCGGCCCAGGCCTGCGCCTGCGATGCCAGCTTTGCGCTCCAGGCCAGCCGCGGCACGCCGACGCGGTCGCGTTCGAGATTGTGCGCGATCAGAAGCCGCTCTGCAAAGCTGGCGGGGCGGGAAGAACCGTGCCCGGGCGCGGCCTGTGCCGCTTGCGTGCCGAACAGCGCGGCAATAACCGTCACCACGAAGCCGGCGCCGAGCGCCACCCCGAACCACTTCATGCCGCGAACCCCCTACCCGTCCCTATGACCCACCCGGAACTTTGCACCCAATGTGCCTAACAAGAACCGAAGGTATCGCGTAAACAGAACATTATGGCGCTTGCTTTGTACATCCACTGGCCGTTTTGCGCCCGCAAGTGTCCGTACTGCGACTTCAACAGCCACGTCCGCGCCGAAGTCGACCAGGCTGCCTGGCGCAAAGCTCTACTCGCCGATCTCGCGCACGAGGCCGCGCTGACCGGCGGTCGGGAAATGGGGTCGATCTTTTTCGGCGGCGGCACGCCTTCGCTGATGCCACCTGCGACGGTGGCTGCGCTGATCGACGCCGCCGCGGGACACTGGAGGGTCGCCGAGGACATCGAGATCACGCTCGAAGCCAATCCCTCGTCGGTCGAGGCTGCCAACTTCGCCGCGCTCGCCGACGCGGGGGTCAACCGCGTTTCGCTCGGGCTCCAGTCGCTCGACGACCAGGCATTGCGCTTTCTGGGACGGCTCCACGGGGCCGACGAAGGTCTGGCTGCGCTCGCCACTGCCCAGCGCCAATTCGCGCGAGTCAGCTTCGATCTGATCTACGCCCTGCCCGGCCAGTCGCCCGCGGCGTGGGAGGCGCAGCTTTCCCGCGCGATCGGTTTTGGAACCGGGCATCTTTCGCTCTACCAGCTGACCATCGAGCCCGGCACGCGCTTCGCCACGCTGGTCCGAGACGGCTCCCTCGCCCCGCTCGCCGACGATCCCGCCGCCGAGCTGTTCGCGCTGACCCGCGCCATGACCGACGCCGCGGGGATCCCCGCTTACGAGGTTAGCAACCACGCTCGCCCCGGCGAGCAGAGCCGCCACAACCTCGTCTACTGGCGCTATCGCGACTACGCCGGGGTCGGACCAGGCGCGCATGGTCGCCGCGGCGGGATGGCGACGCTGCGCCACAAGAAGCCCGAGAACTGGATCGAGGCGGTGGCGCGTAAGGGCAACGGGCTGCACAGCGAGACCGCGCTGCAACCCGCCGAACAGGCCGCCGAGGCGCTGCTGATGGGGCTGCGGCTTGCCGAGGGCGTCAATCTCGGCGAGATTGGCGTACGTTTCGGCTTCACCGCCGCCGCGCTGATCGATCCGGCCAAAGCGGCGCTCTATGACCGGCTCGGGCTGGTCGAACGTGAGGGCGACCGCCTGACCGTCACGCCAGCTGGCATGCCCCTGCTCGACGCGCTGCTCGCCGAGCTCGTCGCTCCCGCGCTGGTCGCAGTATGAGCGGTGCCGACCTCCTCGCCGAATGGCACGCGCACCTCGCCCACGCCCGGCGCCGCTCGCCTCACACGGTCCGCGCCTACGTCGCGGCCGCGGCGCGGCTGGTCGCGGCGCTCGACGCTGAACAATGGCCCGCGCTCGCCCGGATCGACGCCGCCACCTTGCGCCAGCACCTCGCTATGCGCCGCGGCGAGGGGCTGGCCAACACCTCGGCGGCGCGCGAGCTTTCTGCGCTCAAGGCTTTCCTCGCGTTCGCGCGCGATCGCGCCGGGATTTCCGAAGACGCCGGTCCGCGGATGCGCGGCCCGCGGGTCAAGAAGGGCATCCCGCGCCCGGTGACCCCCGACGACGCTGTCGGTATCGCCGACATGGTCAGCGAGGCGGCGGGCGCGGAATGGATCGGCGCGCGTGACCGGGCGGTGCTGCTGCTGCTCTACGGCGCAGGGCTGCGGATCGCCGAAGCGCTGTCGCTGACCGCTGATATGCTGCCGCTGGGCGAGACACTGCGGGTTACCGGCAAGGGAGCCAAGCAGCGCGTGGTTCCGGTCCTGCCCGTCGTGCGTGATGCGGTTGACCTGTACGCCCGCTCGCAACCGTTCGTCCTCGCCCCCGGCAGCGCGCTGTTCCGCGGCGAAAAAGGCGGGCCGCTCTCACCCGGGATGATCCAGAAGGCGATGGCCCGTGCGCGAATCGCGCTGGGCTTGCCCGCCAGCGCCACCCCCCACGCGCTACGCCACAGCTTTGCCACACACCTGCTGGGCGCGGGCGCGGACTTGCGCAGTTTGCAGGAACTGCTCGGCCACGCCAGCCTGGGATCGACCCAGATCTACACGCAAGTCGATGCCGCGACGCTGCTCGATACGTACCGCAGCGCCCACCCGCGGGCTTAGCTCAGAACGGCATCCACTTGGCCGATTTCGAGAACTTCATGTAGCCCGCGTTGACCCCCAGCCGCAGCCCCACGCCCATCCGCACCGGGATCAGCACCACGTCACCCTGGCGCATGTAGCTGGCGTTGAACCCGCCCAGTACATAGGCCTGCCCCTCGCCCGCGGGGAACCGCTTGTAGAGGTCCTGGCTGTCGTAGAGGTTGTAAACCAGCACGAAAGTCTTGCCCGCGTTGGCGCCCGCATCGAACCCGATCGAAGGCCCGGTCCAGTAAACCGGCCTCTGCCCTTCGACCTTGTGGAACAACGTGCCCGAACCATAGCGCAGCCCGACCACGAAGGCGCCGCCCGCCTCACGCCCGACGATGTAGCCGTTGGGTTCGCCCTGTTTTTTGAGCAGGTCTGCGATCAGGTTTGCAAGCCCCTCGGCGCCCTTGCCGAACACGCCCTCGGCCGCGCCGATGACGTCGTCCTCGTGATAAGTCGCACCCTGCGACTGCGCAGCCGGAGTGGCGGGCTGCGAGGGCGCAGGTGTCTCGGCAGGCAGCGCGGGGATCGTTCCCGCCTCCGAGCCGACCGGTGTGGCATAGTCCGCTCCCGGTACAGGTTGCGCGTTTCCGCCCGATGGCGCGATGTCGGCGGCCATCCCCTGGTTCGGATCGATCGCCTGGATCGCCTGCGCCGAAGCTCCGGCACTCAGCGCCAGCGCTACCACGCCCGCAACCATCGCGCCGCGCGCAAACTTTGAAATCCCCATGGTCCGTGTCCCGTCCCTGTCCGGCGCCCGGCGACCCCGCCCGGCGCACCTGTTTGCCAAGAGAATCGAAGCCTGCCCGGCGCGCAATGAACCGGCGATGATCCGAGTCCGTTTTGCGGTGAACCGAATCCTGCGCCTTCCGCAAACCCCGCTCGTCCCGAGCTTTATCGAGTGAGGCACGGCGCTTGCCGACCCGAAAACCCCTCGCTATAGCGCGCCCTCGCTGCTGCGATCCGGAGACGTGGGTGAGTGGCTGAAACCAACGGTTTGCTAAACCGTCGTACTGGTAAATCCGGTACCGAGGGTTCGAATCCCTCCGTCTCCGCCACCTAGCCGTTCCTCGGTACACCAGCGCATACATCCGGATTGTGCGCAATGGCGGAAATGAGCGGTTTGCGTCCGCCAGTGTTCGGGCCCAACCGCTTGCGTCACGCCGAGGTGTTAGGGTCAATGTTAGGGTCAGAAATCCAGAAATTTTAGATGCGAGCGACGGGGCACTACCATCCGCCGACACCAAATCGAGCCAACATTAAAGGTGGTGCCCTTCCTGGGCTTGCCGAACCTCCCTTGGACTCGCACCCGCCGCAAATTCCAAGTTTCCCACTGGTGCACTCCCAGATGATTGCCCCGACTCCTTCGCGGACTGGGGTAGTGGTTCGGACCCAAGCACTAGGTGAGGGATGGGGGTGCTTGGTGACGCCGTGCGCAAGCTGGAGTTCGCGAGCTGTGACGGTCGGCGTCAAGCCCTCCCGAGTGCCCCCTGATCCGCGCGACGGGCGGAGAGCATCTTCGAGTTCGGGGCTGATGCCTTGTGCCAACTTCATGCAGCTTGCTTGCCAGCCACGGCCCGCGGGACTCATGACATCAAAACGGGTGAGGCCGGCGATGGTTAGGTCGATGCACCGTCGCAGCCTTGCTGCGCGGAGCGATCGCTTCCGTGTTCCGCCTTGCTCGCAATAACCCTCACTCCGACCATGATGCACCACATGTGACGGCGCCTCCGTTACCAGGGAGTCGACTGAGCTGTCCGCGGCTTGTGGAGTGACTCGCGCAGCATCCCCTCGTCGGTCGAGCGCGCTTCGGCACCTCGCCGGTGGAAGCGGCCCTCAACATGGACGATTTTCGCAAGCCGGCGGAATGACCTGGGGCGTGGCGCGCTTGTTCGTCCACCAGTCGATGCGCTGGGGCAGACGGTGAACGATAACGAGAGTTGCACCCAGAACCCCGTGCCTGCTTCAAAAGGGGTGAAGAGAACGCGCCGCAGGGCCGGGGGCGTCGCATCAGCTCAGTCCAGGTCACCGGGGGATCCCAACCTCAACCCTCGAAACCTGCTCCCGCGCGGTCATTTACCTACGGCCAGCCCTGGAGAGCTACAGCTCGATCCGGCAGCTTACAGCCATGCACCTGAGCGTGTGTACTTCCGTATCTCCGAAGGCGCAATCGGAGCATATTTGACTGTGGGTCCAAGCGTCACCTCAGCTTTCACCTTGAGCTCGAACAAGCGTGTCGCCGTAAAGGGCGTTGCGTTACACGGCGACGGCTTCATTCTGTCCACCGACGCCGCCCAAAAAATGATTGAAGAACAGCCAGCCTGTGCGCTGGTCGTGAAGCCCTATCGAAACGGCAACGATGTGACCGGTCGATCAAAGGACCGCTTCGTCATCGACTTCCTCGGCCTGCCCGAGGTCGAAGCGCGCGACCAGTTCCCGGCGCCATATCAACATGTTCTTGTAAACGTTAAGCCAGAGCGAGACACAAACAGGCGTGAGATCCGAAAAAAGAACTGGTGGTTATTTGGAGAAACCGTTCCTGCTCTGCGGCAGGATTTGGAAGGTTTGGATCTCTTCATTGCGACAGTGCGAACCTCGAAGCATCGCACCTTTGTCTTCCTGGACTCCTTCGTTCTACCCGAAAGCAGATTCGTGGCCATCGCTTCTGCTGACGCATATCTTTTGGGAATTCTGTCGTCTCGTGCTCATTGCGCTTGGGCACTCGGAACGGGAGCAATGCTTGAGGACCGCCCGAATTGCAGCAATTCCGAGGCGTTCGACCCCTACCCCTTCCCCGCCGATGTGCCCGAACCGCTCAAGGCCAAAATCCGCGCCGAGGCGGAGGCGCTCGATGCTTTGCGCAAGCGGGTGCTGGCCGAGCACGAGGACCTGGCCCTCACCCGGCTTTACAACGTGCTCGAAGCCTTGCGCGCGGGAAAAGGCGCTGACCGAGGCCGAGCGCGACATCCACGATCGCGGGCTGGTCACGCTGATCCGCCAGCACCACGACGCGATCGATGCGCTGGTCGCGCAGGCTTACGGCTGGCCGGCTGGCTTAACGGACGAAGACATCCTCACCCGGCTGGTTGGGCTCAACAAGGAGCGCGCCTCCGAGGAAGCGAAGGGCCTGATCCGCTGGCTGCGCCCCGAGTATCAGGCGCCTGACTACGCGGCCCCGGTCACCCAGTCATTCGATCTCGACGACGCCGCCGCCGCGCTGTCCGACACCATCATCCCGTGGCCCGCCAGCCTGCCCGAGCAGGTCAGCGCGGTGCAGTCGGTCCTCTCCTCCGCCACCGCCCCGCTCGCCCCCCAGGACGTCGCCAGAGCCTTTAGGGGCAAGCGCGCCGCCTCGGTCCGCCCGGTGCTCGATGCCCTGACCGGGATCGGCATGGCACGACGGCTCGCGGACGGAAGGTACGCGGCCTGACCAGAGCTATCGTGCAAAGATCCGGGGGGGGGGAAGGAACAGGCGGTCAGCTACGGCAACGGAGAATGGGCCGACCAGCCTGTTCAGGGAGGATTGATCAGGCAGCTATCAGGTCTGGGGCTGCTGGTTCCGGGGCTGATGGCTCTTCGAGATCGTGGATGATCACGATGCCAGCGTCTCCGTCGAGCGTGATTGTAGCTCCATCGGGAATAAGCTTGAGAGCTCCTTCGATCTGCACTCCCGGCAGCCCATATTCGCGAGCGAGCAGGGCACCGTGTGAGATCAGACCACCAGTTTCGAGCACGATGCCACGGATCATCATGAACACCGGCGTCCAGCCCGGGTCGGTTGCATGTACGATCAGGATTTCGCCCTTGTTGACACGCCCAATCTGCTTGAGCTCGGTCACCACGCGGGCGACGCCGGTGACCTTGCCGACGCTGGTGGTCTTGCCCTTGAGCAGACCACCCTCTCCCACGTCGGGCAGATCGACCACCGCCGGGCGGCCGAACTGCAGAAAATGCGACGGAGTAACTGCTCGCGTGTCGATGGCGTGGAAGTTCTTTTTCCGCGCCTTGATCTTGGCAAGGGTCAGCGGACGATTGTCCTTGCCGTCAAGGGCGGCGTAGAGTTCGTCCATCGTCAGGAAGTGGCAATCCATGAAATCATCGAACACCCCGCGCTCGACGCACCGGCGGCCCACTTCTTCGAATCCGAGCTTGATGGCATAAGTGGACCAATCCATGACCTCGCGTTCGTTGTCGCGATACTCAAGGCTGTTGTGGGCGAAATCGATCAGGAAGCGGAACAAGCGTGATTTGAAGGCTCCCATGGGTTGCCCAGCCAGGTTGGCTTCCATGTGATCGATGGTCTCTTCAAGCCTGGCCGTCATCACATGCTCCTGGATCCGGGGATTTGGCATCCCCATCAGCGCGGGCATCATGCGTAGATCGACAACGACATCGTTGGCGCGGCGGTCGAAATAGGTATCACGATCGGGGTGGCCGCGGTGTCCGCGCAGACGGACATGCTCGTCGTAGGCAGCCTGGAACTTCGGGCCGTCGCGGCACTGCGAGAGATAGTCGAAGAACCGCTGGTCCGGATAGCGCTCCAGCAGCGATTGCAGTTCCGGCGAGTTGTTGATGAGCTCAGACAGATACCAAGATGCGTAATTGTCGTCCGTAGTGACGGTCGGATTTCTGGTGCCCGTCATCAGGTCCATGAACATCGTCTTGCGGTCGCCATTGTACCAGTTCTCGCACATCCAGCCGATGGCTCCCAATGCGTCTCGCATCGGGTAGAGCAAACCGTTCCAGGGGGGATCGTAAGACGCGATCTCTTCGCGCATCACATCGCCGATATAGGTGCGCAGCTCGTCATCGGGCTTTGCTGCCAGTTCCGCAGTCGTTAGCGGCTTCGTGAATTCGCGATATTCCTTGTTGTTGATGAAGTCGTCGCGGATCGCCTTCCACCAGTTGAGGCCCATGTCCGGGCGATTGCGTTCGACGCCGAGATAGCTGTCGAGATAACGCGCCCAGTCGAAATCTGCGTTCAGAGCTTCCTCATGCCAATCCTTCGGCAGCTTATCGAGCATGCCGGCTCGAATCTGTGGCGGCACCGCCGTCTTGATCAGTTCCAGATCGGCTTTGCAGTTATAATACGACACACCCTTGTGATAAATCCACAGCCGCCGGGTGGAGTAATCCAGCTCTGGAAAACCATAGGTCTGAACGCCCAAACTGTGGCACTGGTTCAGCCCCCAGCACCTCCAGGAGAACATCAGCGGGGAAATTGCACCGGTCCACATCTCCTGCGGAAAAGTGCGCGACCACAATTCGTCCCACTTGCATCCGTCGTCATTGCCTTGGACGCTATCGGTTACGTCCGCATCCCAGCTGAATTCAACGCCGGTGATGGGACGCGACTGCAGCACATAGAATTGCCCGTCGCTGTACGCCCACTCGATATCCTGCGGGAATTCACCATAGGCTTTTTGAATCGAGCGGCCGAGTTCGCCGAGTTGCTGGATTTGCTCGTCGCTCATTGCCGACTTGCCGCGCAGCGCCGCCGGCACGTCGGCCTCGATCGTTCCCACGCCCTTTGAAGCATCGCGCACAACCTGGACCAGTTTGCTGCCGATCTCGAGATCCAGGATCTTCAGATCGCGGTGGCGCACGACGATTTCATCGGGCGTGACGATGCCTGAAACGATCGCTTCGCCAAGGCCGTAGCTCGCATTGATGAAGATCTGATCGGTCGCGCCATTCACCGGATTGCCGGTGAACATCACACCCGAGATTTCAGACTGCACCATCTGCTGCACGACCACCGCAATTGCGCTCGAGAAATGGTCGAAGCCTCCGTTCTGGCGATAGGCGACAGCCCTGCCCGTCCACATCGACGCCCAGCACCGCTTGACCGCATCGACCAACGCTTCCTGCCCGACGATATCGAGGTAGGTATCGTGGAGGCCGGCGAAAGACGCGCCTTCGAGGTCTTCGGCTGTGCCGGACGAACGCACGGCCACGAACGAAGTGTCGCCAACTTTGGCGTAAGCCGCAGCAATGTCGCGCATCACTGCCTCAGGCATTTTCGCATCGGTGATGAGAGTGCGAATTTCGGCGACCTGCTCTTCGAGACGCGCAGGATCTTCGTAGTCTATTTTGGCGAGGATGGCTTCCACGGCATCGCGAATGCCGGAATCCGATACATGGGCGCGGTAAGCCGCCGTGCTGATGGTGAAGCCGGGCGGGACCTGAAATCCCTTGCCCGTCATATTACCGAGATTGGCCCCTTTACCACCCACCAGCGCATGATCGGTGCCGGCTGCGTCCGCAAACCAGACGATGTTTTCAAGTACCGTGCGCGTCATGAGTAGCTCCTGTGTTCCGATTAATTGCCGTAATTGTAGGTAAAGCTGATGCCATATGTCGCGGGGCGGCCCTTGTAGCGCAGCAGCGTATCGAGAAAGGTCGAGACGGCGGTGGTGTAATTCTTGTTCAACACGTTGCGGCCGAACAGACTGACCTTCCAGGCACCGTCTTGCCCGGTTACCCCTGCCCGCAGATCGACCGTGGTGTAGCCATCGATATGGAAATCATCGGCAGGCAACGCTGCGTTTACGAACGTCGTGTTCTGGCTACCCTGATAAAGCAGGGTACCCCCCACGAACGCCTTGTTGGAGGCGGAAATGTCGAACTCGTAGTCGACATTCGCGTTGGCGCTGAATTCGGGCGTGTAGGGCAATTCCGAGCCCTTGAAGTTGCCGGTGTAGCCCGCTGCGTTATATACGCTCAGACCATCGGGCGTGGCCGAGTAGTTGGACGTAACCTTAGTCTTCAAATAGGTGGCGCTCGCTCCCAACCGCAGTCCATCAGCCGGACGCAGGGTGAGTTCGCCTTCTATTCCAAGTACATAGGATTTGGGGACGTTGAGCAGTTTTTCGAGCAGCCCGAACACCGGATCGGCGATGCGCCCGCGCACCTGCTTGTCGGAGTAGTCGTAATAGAAAACGGCCGAGTTGAAGTTCCCCAGACGTCCGCCAAAAGGCAGCTTCACGCCACCTTCGTAGGCTAGGACCTTTTCCTGAGGCGCAGCACTATACTGCGAGGTCGACGATGCACCGATCGCCGAGAAGATGCCGGTCTTGTAGCCCTGGCTCAGCGTTGCGTAGAGCAACCCCCCTGCACTCAATTCATAATTCGCACCGGCGCGAAAGGAGACGTTGTCTTCGTTCAGGGTACGGAGCAGCGGTGTGCGAATGGCCCGGCCGAAGACCGTCCCCTGCAAGCCATCGCCCAGCACGAAGCATTCGCCAGGCCGGATAGGCGGCAGTCCCGGATTTCCGAATGCCCCTTCGAAGGCATAAAACAGCGACGCCGCGTTCTGCTGGGTATCGCTGGCCGGGTCGTTGTAGCAGTAGGATGCCCGCTGCTTGTTGTTCGTGTAGCGGACACCCCCGGTGACGGTCAGCGCATCGGTCAGCTCGAATTCCACGTTGGCGAAGAGGCCATATGTCTTCAGGCGAGACGCAAAATCGTTCTTGGTTACCTCGATGGGCAGGCTGAATGCCCCGCCGGTCGCGTCGAAGAACGGATCGTTGGCCGAATAGTCCTGAAGCAGGAAGAAGTTGGATTGGGACGAGCGCAGATGGTCATAGCTCGCGCCGATAATCCAGTTCGCCCGGTCGCTGTCGCCAGACAGACGCAGTTCCTGGTTGAAGGTGCGGACCTTGCCGGAAATCGGCACGTCCACCGCGACTGCCGTAGTAGCATCCAGATCCTGAGCATAATCAAGCTTCTGCCGCGCCAAAGCCGTCAGCGAGGTGAGCGTGATACCAGTTGCAAGCTCCCAATCGATCCGGCCGGACAACTGGTAGTAGTTGTTGTCGGACTTGCCGAGCAGGCCGGGCGTCCATTCCGCCGCGCGCGCGCTTCCCGAGGCGATTGGTGTGCCCAGAATAGCCCGCGCCCCCGCCGCCGAACTGCCGGTGGTCGTATTCAAGCGGCGAACCAGAGTGGCCTGACGACCAAGGAAACTTGCGTCAAAACCCGCAGAGGCCGGGTTCGTCAGCGCGGCATATCGCGTTTCGTTGACCACGCCGAACGGGTTGCGCGTCGCAGGGTTGGCATTCGCGGCAGCAAGCGCTGCCGCGCTGTAGAAATTGAAAATGGTCCCCGCATATTGCGGTGCGAGTGGGTCGGACTTATCGATGGCACCCGTCGCCATCAGCTCAATCTTCAACGAGTCGGAGGGCTCGATATCGACCGTCAGCCGCCCGGAATACTTGCGCGAGGCCCCATTCTCATCATCGGGCCGAGAAATGCTGCGCTGCCATGCACCGCCGGTCACGCCCTTCAAGGCCAGTCGGGCGGTGACACCTTCCCCGAGCGGGCCGCTTACGTAGCCCGAAGCTTCGAAGCGGTCGAAGCGCTCATAAGAGGCACCCACGCCTGCTTCCAGCGTGTCGGTCGGCTTGGCCACGATGTAGTTTATCGCACCGCCGGTCGAGCTCTGGCCGAACAGGGTGCCCTGTGGTCCTTTCAGGACTTCGATCCGCTCTATGTCGAGGTCCAGTGCGTCCGACATGACCGGGAAATTGCGTGGTATTTGATCGGAGTAGACGGAAACGGACGGCGCAGCACCGAAAGTGGCATCGTAGAGACCGATTCCGCGCAGCGTGTAAACAGGTGTGGAGTAAAGCGACTGTGTGAATGTGAATCCGGGAACCAGCTTCGCTAGATCGGCAGGACCGGTGATGCCGCGCGACGCCAGTTCTTCGCCGGAGGCCGCCTGTATGGTGAGACCAACATCGTTGAGAGATTGTTCGCGCTTGTTGGCGGTAACGATAATGTCCTCAGCCGCAACGTCGCTGTCTCCCGCTGTTTCCTGGGCCATGACGGGGGCGCTGTGGAGACAGACAGCCAACGCGGCGATCGATGCGCGGGTGCGCAGACGTGCAGGACTCAACAGCATATTCCTCTCCCATCGGATGCCCGACCGTTTGCGGTTCAGGGGCATGATTCGGGAGGATACGGCCACTTAGAATTAAATCAACTGGTTTATTATGCGTCGCAAAACTTGGCAAAATCCGCTGTCATCCGCCGCTTCTAAACCATATGAGCTATAATGTTGTGAGAATGTGCATGGGGGCGCTATGCGGAACGAAGGCTCCGGCCCGGCAGGAGCGACACGGGCTTACATACAGGCCGAGGGGGCACGACAGGCAGGATGGATACAAAACTCAAGACGACGGGACGCAAACGCAGCCTCAACGTCGATACCCGCGTCAAGATCATGGAAGCTGCAGAGCGACTGTTTGGCGAAATGGGCGTGGATTCAGTCGCTTTGCGCGCGGTCTCGATCGAAGCGAAGCAAAAGAATACTGCGTCGGTCCAGTACCATTTCACCGACAAGCTAGGGCTGCTTCAAGCGATCTTCGAGTATCGGGAGGGCCAGTTGGACGTTATGCGGGGGGAGCTACTCGAACTGGGTCGCAATCACTGGCAGCTTTCGGATATCCGCTGGCTGCTGCGAGTGTGTTTTCTTCCCAACTTTCGACACTTCACCGACAACGCCGGCCTGCCCTACATCAAGCTCCACGCGCAGTATCTTGCCAATCTGCGACCGCGCGGCATTCCGCACCCGGTCGATTATGAATGTCCCTCCACCACGAACTTCCGCGAGGCGATTGCCCGCATGGCCAAGAAGCTGAGCTTCCTGACCACGGACCAGTTCAACATGCGACTGGAGAGCGTCGGCGCGATGTTTCTGGGCGCCGTCATCCAGCACGCCAGCCGTCCGGAAGGCTGGGATGTGAACTATCCCGCCTTTTTTGAAACCATTCTCGACATGATGGCCGCTGCGATGACAGTGCCGCCGTGGGCTTTCGAGCCACTTGGCAATGACGGCTGAGGCAACCTCCCTGGATAGGGGTAATGTTGCAACACGACTCACGGACCCCTCCGCGGCCGCGCGCATTCCCGGTGACGCCGGGATCTGGGTGCTCATCGCTGGTGAACTCGCGGTGTTCACCCTGTTCTTCTTCTTGTTCTCCCACGCCCGAGCGCAGGACCCGGTCACGTTTGCGGCGGCACATCTGACGCTTAATCCCGAGCTAGGACTTGCCAACACGGTATTACTGCTGACCGGCAGCCTGTTCGTGGCGATCGGCGTCCATCGCGTGAAGGCTGGCAGGCTGGGATCGCAAACCTTCATCCGACTGGGGATGGCGTGCGGGCTTTCCTTCGCGGCGCTGAAGGTGATGGAGTACGCTGACAAGGTCGAAGCTGGCATAACGCTGTCGACCAACGATTTCTTCATGTACTATTTCGCGCTGACCGGCATCCACCTTTTCCATGTGGTGCTTGGGCTGGGGTTCCTGTCCTGGGCACAGACTGCGGTAAAGATGCCCTTGTCCGCGACCCGCTTGACGTTTGTCGAGGGTGCGGGTCTCTTCTGGCACCTGGTCGATCTGCTCTGGATTGTGCTGTTCGCGTTATTCTACCTGCTCGGTGCGCGATGATGGACCGGCTCGAACGCCGCCTGCTGATCTGCTGGACCATCCTGATGGTCGCTACCGTCGGATCGTTCCAAACGACTGGCCTGCCGAACACTCACTTGGCGCTCATCGCGGTCCTGCTAATCACCTTCTCCAAGGTCCTCCTCGTAATCTTTGTATTCATGGAGGTCCGTTGCGCCCCGCTGGGACTAAAGTTGCCGCTCGTTGCCTGGGCGATTGTCGTACCGTTGGGCCTGAGCGCGGTTTGGTTCACGGGGCAGGGTTAACGCCCTAGTGTGTAGCGGTCGAGTTGATCTCTCGCCGAACGAGCTCATCACAGGCTCTGACCGTGAACAGTGTCATGACCACCATCCAGCCGAAAAAGACCGCAAAGATGAACCAAAAGTCGATTGCCCCGGTATAAGTGAACGGTCCGGTCTTGAAAAATTCAATTAAGGCTGCGGGGCTGATCGCGATGGCGCTCCAGAAGTTGTAATAGGCGACCCACCTGGGCATCAGCGGTGGACTGTTGCGGTCGCGTAAAATGGTGATCCCGATCAGAACCATGAACACGGCGAACGGCGGCCAGCTCAGGATGAAGGTGAACCAGGCAAAATCGTTCATGAACTGGATAAACCAAGCGTCCAGCAACGGCGCGCGATAAGCGAGCGTCGCCCAAGTGAAAGGCATTATCAGGAACAGCACAAGGCCGCCACCGGCAAGCGCAAGCGAGGCCATCGTGGCTACTGGCACACCCCGCTCCATTTGGCGCATAACCACAACGATCGCACAGGCCCAAGTCACGTAGAACGTGAAGCCCAGGCATTCGATGGCGGTTCCGATCCTTATCTCTGTCGCCCGTTCGACGAACACGGCTTTGATTGCCTCGGGCGGAAGTGCGGGGGACGGGGGCGGAAAGAAGCCCATCAATGCAAAGCTGATTGCCAGGCTCAGCACAAGAACCACGCCGGACCACGCGAGCGCTTTGACCAGCGCAGCTTGCCCTTTGTCCATTGCTTTCCTCCTCCAGCGAGAAGCATCTCTAGCGCTGACTGCAATCCAGAGGAAGCATAATGCGGATAGGCTGTACGCAAATTTTGCGAAAAGGTACGGGGAGGATGCCGTAAGCACAGAGCGAAGAGCCAACATCGACAAAAGATTTTTGAGCTTTGGCGCGCGCCGCTGTTCAACGTCCTCGTGGAAGTCGAATGTTTCTGGCTTGCTGCGGATTCCGGGGTCATCGCGCGCAGAATTCCGATTTGATCGCGCGCAGCGTTCCGAGAATTGTCGGCGCAGCATTCCGAGATGATCGCGCGCAGTTCCGGGTGGTGTGAAGCCTGATCGTTGGGACCATTTCTCCGGCTGAGGAGCAGCCGGGAGGAAATGGATGCCGACGAGGAGGGTAGTGATGCGCCATGTGCGCGAGATTTTGCGCTTGAGCCTGGATGCCGGGCTTTCGACGCGGGTAATTGGCGAGCGTATCGGGGTGGGTTCGACGACGGTGCGCGACACGCTGAAGCGGTTCGCGCGCGCCGGTCTGTCTTGGCCCGCTCCGGCGGTGATGAGCGACGCCGAACTGGAGCGGCGGCATTACGGGGTGCCCGGTGTGAAGCCTGGCCGGCGCAAGCAGCCGGAGCCGGACTGGTCGGTGGTGGCGCGGGAGCTGAAACGTAAGCACGTAACGCTGCAGGTGCTGTGGGATGAGGACATCACCGAGCATCCGGACGGGTACCGCTACAGCCGGTTCTGCGACCTGTTCCGGCGGTGGGAAGGCCGGCTACCACTGACGATGCGGCAGAGCCATGGCGGCGGCGAGAAGCTGTTCGTCGATTATGCGGGTGACACGGTGCCGGTGGTGGACCGCCAGACCGGGGAGGTCCGGCCTGCCCACCTCTTTGTGGCGGTGATGGGGGGCTCGAGCCTGTCGTTCGCCGATGCGACCTGGACCGAGCAGATGTCCGACTGGATCGACAGTCATAACGCTGCCTTCGCCTTCTTCGGCGGGGTGCCGCAGCTGCTGGTCCCTGACAATGCAAAGGTGGCGGTGATCAAGGCCTGCCACTTTGATCCCATGGTCAACCGCAGCTACAGCGACATGGCGCGCCATTACGGCACGGCGGTTCTGCCGGCGCGGCCGAGAAAGCCGCGTGACAAGGCCAAGGTCGAGGCCTGCGTCGGGATCGTCGAGCGCTGGTTGCTGGGCCGATTACGCAACCGGATCTTTTACAGCCTGGCCGAGGTCAACGCGGCGATCGCCGAGTCCATGGCGGATCTCAACGACGTGCGGGTGCTGCGCCAGTTCGGCAAGACGCGTCGCCAGCTGTTCGAGGAGGTCGACGCGACGAACCTGAAGCCGCTACCCTCCGAGCCCTGGGGCCATGCCGAGTGGCGGCGATGCCGAGTTGGGCTCGACTATCACATCGCGATCGAGCGGCACCATTACTCGGTGCCTTACCGTTTTGCCCGGCGCGAGGTCGAGGCCCGGATCACGGCCCGCACCGTGGAGATCTTCCTCGGCTCCGAGCGCATCGCAGTCCACATGCGCGGCAGCGGCAATGGGCGGCATACGACGATCCCCGAGCACATGCCTTCCGGCCACCGCCGCTACGGCGTGGACGCCGGCGAAGATCCGGGACGAGGCGCAGCGGATCGGGCCGATGCTGACCCTGCTGGTTGAGAAGATCATCGAGGGACGGCCACATCCCGAACAGGGCTACCGCTCGTGCCTGGGCATCATCGGGCTCGAAAGGCGCTTCGGAGCCGAACGGCTCGAGGCAGCCGCGCTGCGCGCGCTGGAAATCCAGGCGCGCAATTATCCATCGGTCAAATCGATCCTCGAGAAGGGGCTCGACAAGGTTCCGGTGCCGAAATCTCCGGATCGTGCGCCGATCGATCACTCCAACATCCGGGGCTCACGATACTACAACTGAAAGGAAGAGATATGCTGAAACATCCCACACTCGACTTGCTGGGCCAGCTCGGTCTTGCCGGTATGGCGCAGGCCTTCGCCGATCTTGCCGCGAACGATGAAGTCCAGGGTCTGGGCCACGCCGAATGGCTGGCGCTGTTGCTCGATCACGAGGCGACGTACCGCAACGACCGTCGCCTGGCGCTGCGCCTGCGCCATGCACGCCTGCGTCACCATGCCGTGCCCGAGGATATCGATTACCGCGCTCCGCGCGGGCTCGATCGCCGGCTGTTCGACACCTTGCTCAAGGGCGACTGGATCGCGAACCACGAGAACCTGGCGATTATCGGGCCGACAGGCGTCGGCAAGAGCTGGCTTGCCTGCGCGCTTGGCCACAAGGCTTGCCGCGACAATCGTTCGGTTCTCTACACCCGGCTGCCGCGGCTGATCGACGAACTGGCCCTCGCCAAGGGCGATGGCCGGATCGCCGCACGCATGAAGAGCCTCGCCCGGGTCGACCTCCTCATTCTCGACGACTGGGGCCTCGAACCGCTCGACGCCAACGCCCGGCATCACCTGCTCGAAATCCTCGAGGATCGATACGGAAGACGGTCAACCCTCGTCACCAGCCAGCTACCCATCGCCAGATGGCACGAAATGATCGGCGATCCCACTTACGCCGATGCCATCCTCGATCGCCTTGTCCACAACGCCCATCGTCTCGAAATGAGCGGGGACTCCCTGCGCCGTCCAACGGCGCTCGTAGCCGCTTGACCAACAGTCAAACACAGTGACATCTTCTTCCAACGATCAGGTGCTTCACCTGCGCGCGATCAGATCGGAACGCTGCGCGGCATCAGATCGGAATACGTGCGCGCCATCGTCGGAATCCGCAGCTTGGCGATTATTGGATGCCCGCAGCTGCAGACATGAGCGCACTTGCGACGAAGCGGCACTATGTCGTCGATCATCGATCCGCGATCTTCCGTGCTGCGCCAGCAGTCACAGGAAAGCTAAACACAGCCACAGCGCTAGACCCCTTTCGATCAGGCGACTTTCGCCATCACGTCGCCGAACAGCTCCTCATCGCTGGGCAGCGTCTTGGGGGTGGCGAGCGGCTTCGAGACCCAGGTCTCGTTGATCAGGTCGCGCCAGGTGATGTTGTTGTTGGTGCCGTTGCCGCCCCAGCTGCCGCAGCCGAGCGAGAAGGTCTGGCGCATCCCGTTCCACAGGTTGCCGCTGTTCGATGCAGCCTGCGGCTGGTTGACCATGACCCGGCTGGTCCGCGTCGCGTTGGCCAGCTTCATGATGTTGGCGTCGCTGGTCGAATAGATCCCGCACGAATGGCCCTGGCCTTGGTAGGCCTGGATCATGTTGGTCAGCTCGATCGCATGGTCGATGTCGCGGGCGCGGTAGAGCGCCATCGTCACGGTCATCTTCTCGCCCGAGAACGGGTGGTCGGGGCCGGCGCCGGTCTCGGGGACGATGAAGAACTGGGTGCCTTCGGGGATCGTGAACCCGGCGTAATCAGCGATGAACTGCGGGGTCTGCGCGACGACCTTGGCGTTGATGTGGCCATCGACCCAGATCGCCTTTTCGAGCCTGGCCTTCTGGATATCGTCGAGCACCAGCCCACCCTTGGCCTTCAGCTTGGCGAGCATCGGTTCGTAGATCGCGTCGACCAGGATCACCGCGTTGTCCGAGCTGCACGAGGCGGCGAGATCGAGCGTCTTCGAGATGCGGATCTTTTCGGCCGCGTCATCGAGATCGGCGGTCTCGTCGACCGTGATCACCGCGTTGCCGACGCCCACCCCCAGCGCCGGGGTGCCGCTCGAATAGGCGGCATCGACCATTGCCGCGCCGCCGGTGGCGAGGACGCGATCGCACTGGCGCATCAGCTCGTTGGTCTTCTCGACCGACGGGGTGTCGATCGACAGCACGATATCGGCTGGCGCGCCCATCTTGACGATCGCCTCGCGCATCAGGTCGCAGATCAGCTTGTTGGTCAGCTTGGCGCGCGGGTGCGGCGCGACGATGATCGAGTTACGGCCTTTGACCGCCGAGATCGCCTTGATCACCGGGGTCGCCTCGGGGTTGGTCGAGGGCGAGAGCGCGCCGATCACGCCCACCGGCTTGGCGATCTTGACGATGTTGCGCACCGGGTCTTCCTCGATGATCCCGACCGACTTGTCGTCGATGATGTCGAACAGCGTGGCGCGGGTCTTGCGGAAGATCTTCAGGTATTTCCCGTCGTAGTTGCCCAACTGGGTCTCGTCGACGGTGTGCTGCGCGATCATCTCGGCGGTGCCGGGCTTGCACACCGACCACACCATCGCCCGGATCAGGTCGTCGACCTGCGCCTGCGAGTAATCGGCGATCTGTTCCTGCGCGGCGCGCGAGCGGGCGACGAGCGCGGCGATCTCGGCGGCTTCGGGCGACTGGTCGAGCTGAAAGGCGGTGGCCA
>JAUYQH010000088.1 GCA_030697365.1 Novosphingobium sp.
CCGTGCGCGGTTATCAGCACGTTCCACATGTGAAGCGACTGATCGAAGTCGGGGTTGGGAGTGCCGAACGCCTCGGCAAACATCCCCAGATATTGAATGCCAGGCGAGGCCAGTTCGGCGCGCATCATCCCCGAGAACACCCCGCCGATGATCCCCGCGACGATCGCGAAGATCAGGTAGAGCGTGCCGATGTCCTTGTGGTTGGTCGACATGAACCAGCGGGCGAAAAAGCCCGGCTTGTGATCGGCGTCGTGCGCGTGATCGTCATGCGCCTGGAAGGACTCGTGGTCGGCGGGAACGGTAGCCATGGTGTCAGTGCCTCGTGCGGAGTTCTTCAGGCGGCAGTCTTGGCCGGCGCGGCCCCGGCGGCGGGCGCCGCGGGTTCGGCCGAAACGGGAATGGTCGCGGGGGCAGCTGCCGGAGCGGCGCCGGTCCCGGGGACCCCGGGTTTGGCCAGCGTACCGCCGGGCTGGCTCAGCACCCATGCGTCAAACTGCGGACGCGGCAGCGCCTCGATCACGATCGGCATGTAGCCATGGCGCGCGCCGCACAGTTCGGAACACTGGCCGAAATAGACGCCGGGCTCCTTGATGAAGAGCACCTTCTCGTTGATCCGTCCGGGAACGGAATCGAGCTTGAACCACAGCGACGGGATCCCGAACGAGTGGATCACGTCGGCGCCGGTGGTCTGGAGGCGGATCTGCTCACCTGCCGGAACCACCATGCGATTGTCCGTGGCCAGCTGCTCGGGTCCGTCGGCGTCGGTCCGCGCGCGTTCACCGGGCTTCACCTCGTCGGCTTCCTTGAGCATGTTCGCGATCACCTCGAACCCGCCGTTATCTGGGTAGGTATAGCCCCAGTACCACTGATAGCCGGTGGCCTTGATCGTCAGCGCGCCGGCCGGTGCAGGCTTGTACTGCTTGGCGAGCAGGTCGATCGATGGGACCGCGATGGCCACCAAAATCAATACCGGAACCAGCGTCCACACCACCTCGATCAGCGCGTTGTGCGTGGTCTTGGAAGGGGTGGGATTGGCGCGGCGGCGAAAGCGGAACATCGCGTAAAGGATCAGGGCCAGCACGAAGATCGAGATCACGACGATCAGCGGCATCAGAATGAGGTCGTGCATCCACGCGCCGTATTCGCCGAGCGGCGAGAACTGCTGCTGGAGCCCCAGCCAGCCATCGACCGGCATACCCTTGCCGGGAGTGGGCGCCATCGGCACGTACCCGCCGCCGGTCGCAGCAGGAGTGGTGGACGCGGCCGCGGCGGCGTCGTTCGCGGCGGGGACGGCATCGGGCGCGGGTGCGACCGGCGCCGCCGGGGCCGGAGCAGCGATCACCGCGGGCGCTGCGGGCGCGGCAGCTTGCGCCAGAGCCACCGGCCCGGCGGCGAGCATGCCCGCTGCGGCCAGCCCGATTATCGACTTGCCCACCGCGCGGGCGATCCTGCCAAGCTTCATGCGTTTCGCTTTCGCTTCCCTTTTCGCGAGCCCGCCACTAAGCGCGGCCTCCGCGACACCCCCCTGGGGCACCGATGGTTGCGGCGTCCTATACGCGCGGACGCCGAGGGCCTCAAGCACCCCGTGGGCAGTTTTTTCCAAGCGTGCGAATCCGCGGGATCATGCGGGTTTCGCAACCCCGGAGCGCGTGCCGGGGAGATTTTATGGAGCCGGACGAGGGTATGGGCGAAGACGAAATTCTCGAAGAGTTCCGCGCCAGCGAGGCGCTGCTCGAAGGCCATTTCATCCTTTCGTCAGGGCGTCACTCGCCGGTGTTCTTGCAAAAGATGCGCGTGTTCCAGTACCCCGATCGTACTGAACGCCTGTGCCGCGCGCTGGCCGTGGCGATCACCGCGAAGTTCGGCAAGATCGACATGGTGGTCTCCCCGGCGATGGGCGGGATCATCCCCGGCTACGAGACCGCGCGCGCGCTCGGCTGCCCGGCGGTGTTCGTCGAGCGCGAGGACGGCGCGTTCAAACTGCGCCGCGGCTTCCGCATCCCCGCGGGTGCACGGGTGGTGATGGTCGAGGACATCGTCACCACCGGGCTGTCCTCGCGCGAGTGCCTCGCCGCGATCCGCGAGCATCCCGGCGAACTGGTGGGCGCGGCGTGCCTGATCGACCGCTCGAACGGCAAGGCAGATGTCGGGGTGCCGCTGGTCTCGCTGCTGCGGCTCGACGTGCCCGATTATGCGGCCGACGATCTGCCCCCCGAACTGGCCGCGATCCCGGCGGAGAAGCCCGGCAGCCGGGATCTCAAAGCGTGATCCCTTCGCAGCTCAGGTTGGGCGTCAACATCGATCACGTCGCCACCATCCGCAACGCGCGCGGCGGCGAGCATCCCGATCCGGTGCGCGCCGCGCAGATCGTCGCGGCGTGCGGCGGCGACGGGATCACCGCGCACTTGCGCGAGGACCGCCGCCACATCCGCGACGACGACCTCGCCCGGATCCAGGCCGCGACCGACCTGCCGCTCAACCTCGAGATGGCCGCGACCGAGGAGATGCTCGAGATCGCGCTGCGCCACCGCCCCCACGCCGCGTGCATCGTTCCCGAACGGCGCGAAGAGCGCACCACCGAGGGCGGGCTCGACGCCGTCGGCCAGCACAACCGCCTCGCCCCGATCGTCTCGCGGCTGGCCGATGCGGGCATCCGCGTCAGCCTGTTCATCGCCCCCGAGCCGCGCCAGATCGAGGCCGCGCTCCGCCTGCGCGCGCCGGTGGTCGAACTCCACACCGGCGAATACGCCCATGCCGAAGGCGAGCAGCGAGCGGTCGAACTCAAGCGCCTTGCCGACATGGCCGCGCTCGCCGCCAAGAACGGGATCGAGCCGCACGCCGGGCATGGACTGACCTACGACAACGTCGCCGCCGTCGCCGCGATTCCGCAACTGGCCGAACTCAACATCGGCCACTATCTGGTCGGCGAGGCGATCTTCGTCGGGCTGGAGGCGAGCGTGACCCGGATGCGCGAGCTGATGGACGCGGCGCGGTGATCGTCGCCATCGGCTCCGACCTTTGCAACATCGAGCGCATCCAGCGTTCGCTCGACCGCTTCGGCGAGCGGTTCGAGAAGCGCGTGTTCACGCCGGTCGAACGCGCCAAGGCGGCGCGGCGGCCGTATACGCGCGCCGGGACCTATGCGAAGCGGTTCGCGGCCAAGGAGGCGTTTTCCAAGGCGGTCGGGACCGGATTCAAGGCCGGGGTGTTCATGAAGGACATCGGAGTGGTCAATGCCCGTTCGGGCGCGCCCACGCTTTCGCTCACTGGCGGCGCGGCGGCGCGGCTGGCGTCCCTGATTCCCGCCGGACACGAGGCCGTGGTGCACCTGACCCTGACCGACGACCACCCCTGGGCGCAGGCCTTTGTCATTATCGAGGCCCGCCCGGTTGTCTGAGGCCGATCCATCGCCGCCCGTCGCCGAAGCCGCGCCCGCCGGCGACAAAGTCGACTGGCTCGCAGAGATGCGCGGCCTGGCTCTCATGCTGCTGGCGGTGGTCGGCTTCCACAGCCTGATCGCCAAGCCGTTCTACATTCCCTCGATCTCGATGATGCCCAGCCTGCTCGTCGGCGACCGATTGGTGGTGTCGAAATATCCCTATGGCTGGTCGTGGGTGTCGGCCTCGTTCCATGTCTTCCCGCGCGGTAAAGGACGGTTGCTGGGGCAAACCCCCGAACGCGGCGACATAGTGATCGTGGTTCCGCCCGATCGCGACACCGACTACATAAAGCGCGTGATCGGGCTGCCGGGCGATCGCATCGCGGTTGTCAACGGCCAGATCGTCCTCAACGGCAAGCCCGTGCCGCAGGCGGTCGAACCCCCGCTAGATCTGGCGATCGATCCCAACCAGCCGTGCCCCGGCGAGGTGTTCCCCAACCTCGCGACGCGGCTGCCATCGGGCAAGCGTGTGTGCGAATTACCGGTCCTGCGCGAAACGCTGCCCAACGGGGTCAGCTATCCGGTGATCGACCACCTGCCCGACCAGCCGCTCGACAATTACGCCGAGATCCGCGTTCCCGCCGGGCATGTCTTCCTGATGGGCGACAACCGCGATCATTCGGCCGACAGCCGCGCGCACGCAGGTTTCGAGCAGGGTCTGGGCGGACCGGTGCGGCTGGCCGACGTCGGCGGGCGGGCGGAGTTCATTACCTTTTCGCTCGATGGAACCACCACGCTCGATCCGCGTACCTGGTTCTCGTCCTTGCGGCCGGAGCGCGCCTGGACCAACTTGCGCGCGGCGAAGTCCACACGACCAGAATCCTCACGAAAGGCCGGCGATTGAGCGACGAACCTCAGGTCGAGCACCACTCCCCCGCCGCGCAGGCGGCTGCGCTGGCGGATCAGCCGGTCCAGTCGAGCCCCGCCGACATCCACGATCCGCGGCTGCGGCGCGAGGCGCAGAAGGCCGCGATCTGGATCGGCATGGCGCTGCTCGCCGCGATGGTGGTGTTCTTCGCGCAGCCGCTGCTGGTGATCTTCGGCGGGATCGTGTTCGCCGCGATGATCGACGGCGGCGCGCGGCTGCTGGGGCGGGTGCTGCCGATCGGGCGAGGCTGGCGGATCGCGATCGTGCTGATCGCCACGGCCTTGTTCCTGGTGTGGGCCGGCTATTTCACCGGCAGCCAGATCGCCAGCCAGGCCGCGGAAATGCCCGCGATCATCGAGCGCCAGATGGGACGCCTGCTCGGCTGGGCGCGCAGTCATGGCTTCAACATCGATACCGGCGACTTCAACGGCATCGTGCAGCAGATGGCGACCGGGGTCGGTCCGGTGACCCGCGCGCTGGGGGGGCTGATCGGCTTCTTCACGACGATGTTCCTGATCGTCGTGCTGGGCATCTACATCGCCGTCGAGCCGCGCCTCTACGAGCGCGGGATCGCCTGGATGCTGCCAGTCGAGGAACGCCCGTTTCTCGCCGAAACCATCGATCGGATGTCCTTCGCGCTGCGCCGCCTGCTTGCCGGGCGGTTGCTGGGCATGTTCATCGAGGGCGTTGCCACCTGGCTCGCACTTGCCGCCTACGGGGTGCCTATGGCCGCGCTGCTGGGTCTGCTGACCGGGCTGCTGGCGTTCCTGCCCAACATCGGCGCGCCGATATCGGGCGCGCTGATGGTCCTTGTCGGGTTCTCCGGGGGGACCGAGATGGGGCTCTACTGCATTGCGGTCTACGTCGTAGTCCAGGTGGTCGATTCGAACATCATCATCCCGATGGTCGCCAAGAAGACCGTCGATCTGGCCCCGGCGCTGGTGCTCGGCGCGCAGTTGATCTTCGGGGTGATGTTCGGGATCCTCGGGCTGGCGCTCGCCGATCCGCTGATCGCGCTGGTCAAGATCCTGCTCGAGCGGCGATCCGAGCGCAACACCGAGGCCGTGCAAGGCGATGAGGCGTTGGCCGCATCCGCGTCGGCATCCTGAGCGATGGTCCGCAAGTTCCTCTATTTCGTCGTTTTCTGCATCGTGATCGGTGTCGCCGGGGTGGTCGCGCTGCGCCATTACGCGCGCGACCTGAGCGAGATGGCGTTCGTTCCCAAGGTCAGGTTCGAGCCCCAGAATCCGCTCGCTGGCAATGCCTACGACGATCCGGCAATGTGGTTCTCGCGCCCCGGGATCGGGACGAACGACCCGGTGCGCTGGCTGCCGGAAGGGCTTACCGAAGACGGCGACGCGCTCACGGCGCCGGTGTTCTTCATCCACCCGACCAGCTATCTTGGCCGCGAGCACTGGAACGCTCCGCTCGACGACACCGAATCGCAGGACCGCGCCCGGCTGTTCCTGCGCGGCATGGCCAGCCCGTTCAACAAAAGCGTCGATATGTGGGCGCCGCGCTATCGCCAGGCCGCGTTCGGCGCGTTCCTGACCACCAAGCCCGAAGCGCAGGAGGCGATCGACGCCGCCTATGCGGATATCGCCCAGGCCTTTGCGTTCTTCGTCACCAGCATCCCCGCCGACCGGCCGATCGTGCTTGCGGCGCACAGCCAGGGCTCGCTCCACCTGATCCGCCTGCTCAGGGAAAAGGTCGCCGGAACCCCGCTGGAGAGTCGGATCGCAGCGGTCTACGCGGTCGGCTGGCCGATCTCGGTCGAACACGACCTGCCGGCACTCGGCCTCCCCGCCTGCGCCACCGCTGCCCAGCCCGGCTGCATCATGAGCTGGTCGAGCTTCGCCGAGCCCGCCGATCCCTCGCAGGTGATCGAGACTTACGCTGCTTCGACCGGGTTCGACGGGACGCTGCGCGGGGACAGCGAAATCCTGTGTACCAACCCGCTCACCGGCGGCACCGGCGGTGCGGCCCCGGCCAGCGCCAATCTGGGAACTCTTGTTCCCAGCGCCGATCTCAGCGAAGGCAAGCTCGAGCCGGGTCTGGTTCCGGCCAAATGCGAAGGCGGCCTGCTGCTGATCGGGCCACCGCCCAAGCTGGGGCCCTATGTCCTGCCCGGCAACAACTATCACGTCTATGATATCCCGCTGTTCTGGGCCAATTTGCGCGCCGACATGAAGGCACGGGTACAGGCGTGGAAGCCGGCGTCCTGATTTCCGCGCCCCCGATCACGGCCAGCGCCGCCGAGTTCCGCGCCGCGCTGCCCCATGGCGGCGTGCTGCTGGGGATCGACACCGGGACGAAAACCATCGGCACCGCGACCTGCGACGCCGGCTGGCGCTTCGCCACCCCCGGAAAGCCGATTCCCAAGGGCAAGTTCGCGCGCGACAGGGCGGCGATCGAGGGAATCGTGGCGGAACGCAAAGTCGCCGGGCTGGTGATCGGGCTGCCGCTCAACATGGATGGCAGCGAAAGCCCGCGCAGCCAGTCTGCGCGCGCCTATGCCCGCAACCTGGGCGTATTGGGGCTGCCGGTGCTGCTGTGGGACGAGCGCTGGTCGACCGCGTCGGCCGAACGTGCGCTGATCGAACAGGACATCAGCCGCGCCCGGCGGGTCGAGCGAATTGATTCGGCCGCCGCGGCGACCATCCTCCAGGCCGCGATCGATGCATTGGCCGGGTCGGTGTTGTGAGCGGCTCTAGGCGGTAATCAGCGCGCGTTGCCTCCGTGCTTCGCAGGCGACCATCCGGTTTCCGCTCGATTCCGCGCGCGACCACAGCCAGTCGCGCGCACCGGCATCGGGCGCGGCCATCGCCAGCGCTTCCCACCCCGCCAGCCGCATCCGGTCGCTGGGGTGGCTACGCCCGAAGTCCTCGGCCAGATCGAACGCTTCGGTCAAACCCAATCCCACCGCCACGCGCAGCATCGCTTCGGACGATCCCGAATTGAGGATCCCGGCGATCCGCTTGTCCTTCACGTCGAAGCGGTACTGGTCGAACCAGCCCTGGTGCGGGGCCATGTGCATCACGTTGAGGCTTACCGAGAGCGCATCGGCCGGGTGCTGGACATGAACGTCGCGGTGCGCGCGGTAGAGCATAAGCTTGCCTTCGCTCAGCCGCGAACGCTCGACGAAGCGCAAGTCGACCGGCTCGCCGCGATACCCGGCGACCGCCTCGAAATCGTACTCGTAGTAGTCGCTCCAGTACCCGGGACCGAAGTAGCCGAGCGTCAGAAACGAGAAGTTGTGATCGTGCGGTACGTCGAAATAGAACGGCGCTTCGCCGCTCGCGCGCAGGACGTGCTCGCCCGGTGCCGGCCAGATGTTGGCTCGCAGGAAGAACTCGCCCGCAGGGCGCGAGAGCATCACGGTCTGCGGGCCGTAAGCCGTCTTCTCCGCATCGGCCTGGTCGCGCCGCTTGAGTTCGTCGATCAGGATGTCGCCGAGGAAGCGGCGGTCGTTGCCGAGGCGGCGCAGATCGCGCGCGGCTTCGAGAAGGCTCGCTTCGTCGCCGGGATCGAACCCGCGCCGGGTCAGCCGCTCGACGCATTCATCGAGCGAGTGCACATCGTCGTCGGCAATATCGATCAGGCGCGGCACAGCAGTTCCTCCCGGGCGCGAGCGAAAGCGGGATGCTGGGCCGAGAGCGTTTCGGCCAGCGCGCGTGCGGGGGCGGCGAGCGGATCGCCCGCGCGCCCGGCGACCTCGAGCAAGGCGGCGAAACCGGTGGCGCTGTCGAGCGCGAGGCATTCGCGCAGTGCCTGCCATCGCGCCGGGGGTGTTCCCTTGCGGGACAGCGCGGCAATCGTGGGGGCTGCATCCTCTCGGCCCATCGCGCGCAACAGAGCCATCGCCAGCTCGGCCCGGCTGTCGGCGCGATCGCCCGCGGCCTGGTGGACCATCGCACCGCTGACGACCTGGTACTGCCGAGCCGGGGCGTCGCCCGCGGGTTGGCGATACAGGCGCAAGGTCATCAGGCAGCCGCCGATCGCGTCGAGCGCCAGCGCCTCGCGCTCACCGTCGATCGCCAGGGTCGTCCCGGGGGCTAGCGCGATGGATTCGGCCTCGATCCGGGCCGCCGCCGGATCGTTCGCGCGGTTGCGCAGGATGCGTCCGCACGCCGACCCGGCGACCACCGCGGCATGCAGCAGGCCGGGCTGGAAAGCCGCCAGATCGGGCGCCTGAGGATCGCGCGCCCCATTCCACGCCGCGCCATCGATCAGAGCGAGGGAAAGCGAAGCCCGCCCCGCGCTGGCCAGCGTTACGCTGTGGAGAACCCCATTGCTGAAATGACGCCACGGCCACAGCGAAAGGGGAGCCGAACGCATCTGCCCCACCGCCGCCAACGCGGCCTTTGCCGCGAAAGCGTTCGCTTTATCGCCCTGGACGAACAGGCGGGCGAGCGCTGGACATTCATCGATACCCGCGCCGTCTGCGAACCGGGCGAGAGCGGCGATGGCCGGGGCCACGATGGGATCCGCGGTCCAGGCACGAGCCGCCTCCCCCGCGCCAAACAACGGCGCCGGGTCGGCCGGCAGCGCGGCAATCGCCGGATCGATGCGCATGAACGGTTCCTTCAGCCCACCGGGGGCAGCGTTTCGTAGAGATAGACCATCAGCACGATGATCAGGTCGTTCGACGAGGCAAGGCCCGGGTCGAAATGCTTGAGGCTGCCGAACATGCCGGTCAGCACGTCGAGATCGGGCAGTGCGGATATGTCGATCTTGGGCAGATTCATGGGGTGTTCCTTCCCGTAGCGCCGGGACCGATCCCCGGCGCGACGACGATCTCCGGGCGCACCGGATTGCGCGAATTAAACTGTTGTAATCGCCCTCGGCGCTAGCCAGAGCCGGGGTGATGAGCGACCCGCTGCCCGCCTTCCCGCCCGCTCCGGGTGCGCCGTTCGATCCGGCGGCGGTCTCTTCCTTGATGAACGGGCGCGGGCACGGCGGGTTCGTGGGGTTGCGTTATCTCGCCCATGGCGACGACTGGATCGAGGTGGCGCTGCCGTGGCGCGCGGACCTGGTCGGGGTGCCCGAGACCGGGGTGCTCGCCTCCGGCCCGATCATCACCCTGCTCGACAACGCCACCTCGATGAGCGTCTGGGTCAGGAGCGGCGCGTTCCGCCCGCAGGCCACGCTCGACTTGCGGCTCGACTATGTCCGCGCCGCGATCCCGGGCAAGACCGTGATCGCGCGCGCCGAATGCTATCGCCTGACGCGCAGCGCAGCGTTCGTCCGCGGGCTTGCGCACGATGGCGATCCGGCGGACCCGGTGGCGCACGCCGCAGGGGTGTTCATGGCGATGGAGACCGCGTGAGCGAGGCGGACGAAGTCGCGCGGGTTGCCGCGGGGCTACCGCCTTACGCGGTCAGCCTCGGCATCGGGGTCGAGCGGATCGAGGCGGGTGCGCCGCTGTTGACGCTCGACTTTGCCGAGAAAGTCCACGGCCGCCCCGGCTTCCTCCACGGCGGGGCGATCGGCGGGCTGCTGGAGATGGCGGCGATTGCGGCATTGCGCATGGCGCTGGCCGAGCGCGGCGCGGTGCCGCGGCTCAAGCCGGTCAACATGACGGTGGAGTTTTTGCGCGGCGGCACCGACCGGCGCACGTATGCGCTGGGCCGGGTGACCCGCGCCGGACGCCGGATCGCCAACGTCAGCGCAGAAGCTTGGCAGGACGATCCGGCAAGGCCGATCGCCACGGCGTGGATGAATGTGTTGCTGTCGGGCGCCTGATCTCAAGCACGCTTGAGGATGATCGTCAGGCCTGACGCGGGGCTCGTATCGTCAAGCGCTCGGCGCTCGGCATCGGCTCGGGCGCGAGCGAGGATCGCGGCGGGAACATTCGGGGCATGGCGAATGACATCGGCAGTGCCGAGCAGCCGCGCCTCGCGCAGGGTCAGTTCGTCGGGATCGTCGTTGCGCAGGACGATTTCGGCAATTGCAGGTTGCGAAGCAGGCGATTCTTCGCCCAGCCAGCGCTCGACGGCGTCCGGATGGTGCTCGACCAGCGGATCGAGCGCCCCACCCCCGGTCAGCGCCGCATCGATTGCGCTTCGCCTTGCGCCCGCATCGGGCCAGCGCGCACGCATCGCATTGCGTGCGGCTGCAAGCCTCTCGGCCAGCGCGCCGAGCGAAGCGGGCAGCAACCCCTCGAGCCGCAGCCGCAGCGCCTTGGCCAGCCCCGCCGAGGCGCCGCCTGTGCTCACTGCGACCAGCACCGGCCCACGTTCGAGCACGCTGGGCAGGGTGAAATCGCATAGGTCGGGGCGATCGGCGACGTTGACGAGTATGCTCCTCGCCCGCAGCCGGGTGGCGGTTGCCTCGGGCGCATCGTCCACTACGAAGGCCAGCCGGGCGGCGGGATCGCCCTCGCCCACCACAGTCCCGCCTGCGCGCTCGACCAACCGACGCTTGGCCTCAGCCGCCGCCCCCTCGCCCAACACGATCACCGGATGGCCAGCGATGCGGTGGAAAAGCGGCAGGCTATGCATCAGCCTCGAGCCATGCGGGCACCCGCTCGGCCGCCAGGATCGTCGCGGGCTCGATGCGGTCGGCCACCACCGCCCACTTCTCGCCGTCGACCATCGTCTCCGGCACCAAGGGCCGACTGTTGTAGGTGTTGGCCATCGTCGCGCCATAGGCGCCCGCGGTGCGGAACACTGCGAGATCGCCCGCGCCGACGCGGTCGATTGCGCGGTTCATCGCGAAAGTGTCGCTCGATTCGCAGATCGGGCCGACGATGTGCGCGATGAAGCGCTCGCCCGAGGGCGCGACCGCGGCGAAATCGTGCCAGGCGTCGTACATCGCCGGGCGGACGAGATCGTTCATCGCCGCATCGACCACCACGAACGGCGCGCTCGACCCCGGTTTCACGCGGATGACCCGGGTGACCAGCACCCCCGAATTGCCGGTGATGACCCTGCCCGGTTCGAAGTGGATCGTCGCCCCCCAATCGCGTACGACTTCGGCGACCATCGCGCCGTATTCGGCCGGGCCGGGCAGCGTTTCGCCCGCGCGGTAGGGCACGCCCAATCCGCCGCCCAGATCCATGTGGGTGACGGCATGGCCCGCGGCGCGGATCGCGCGCATCAGCTCGCCCATTTTGACGAACGCGGCTCGCGAGGGGTCGAGGGTGGTGATCTGGCTGCCGATGTGGACTGCCAGCCCGCGCATTTTCAGGCCTGGAAGCGCGGCCAGCCGACCGTAGATTCCCGCGGCCTGATCGTATGCCACGCCGAACTTGTTGTCAGCCTTGCCGGTCGAAATCTTGGCGTGGGTGCCCGCATCGACATCGGGATTGACGCGCAACGCGGCGACCGCGTCCAGCCCCTTGGCGGCGGCGATTGCCGCCAACTCGACGCCTTCTTCCTCGCTTTCGAGATTGAACTGGCCGATCCCCGCATCGAGCGCTGCGGCGAGTTCAATGGCGGTCTTGCCCACGCCCGAAAAGACGATCGTTTCCGCCGCCATCCCCGCGGCCAGCGCGCGGTCCATTTCGCCTTGCGAGACCACGTCGGCGCCGTAGCCTTCTTTGGCCAGCACGCGAAGCACGGCGAGGTTGGGGTTGGACTTGACCGCGAACGCGATCTCGACCCGCTCGACCCCGGCCAGGGCCTCGCGGAACACGCGCGCGTGGCGCGTGAGCGTGGCGCGCGAATAGACGTAAACCGGGGTGCCGACCGCTTCCGCGATGACCGGCAGCGGCACGTCCTCGGCGTGGAGCACGCCGTCGCGGTAGGCAAAATGATCCATGAAATGCCCCGGTGAGTTCTATTGGTCGGGCGGCGGCAGGTCGAACGGGTCGTCGGCGCGCTCTTCCGAGCGGCTGCGCAGCTCGACGCTGCGTTTGGGCGCGGCCTGCTGCGAGCGGACCAGCAGTTCCTCGGCGGTCGGACGGTCGGTGCGGCCCAGCGGCGCCACCGGGAGCGAGCTGCCCGCCGCTGGCTTGAGATCGGAACGACTGCCGCACGCGGCGAGCGCCACGACGAGGGCGAAAACGGCGACCGAATGGCGAAACATCACGAGGCGACTCCGTCGAGGCCCAACGCGATGCGCGCCTCGGCCACGCGCTTCCTTACTTCGTCGGGGGCGGTTCCGCCATGGCTGGTGCGCGCGGCGACCGAGGCATCGACCGAAAGCGCATCGAACACCCGCGCACCGATCCGCGGATCGATCGCCTGCAATTCGCCGAGCGGCACCCTGTCCAGCGCCAGCCCCTTGCTTTCGGCCAGCTTGACCGCCGTGCCGGTGATGTGGTGCGCCTCGCGAAACGGAATGCCGCCCTCGCGCACCAGCCAGTCGGCCAGATCGGTCGCGGTGGCATAGCCGGCCTCGGCCGCGGCGCGCATCCGCTCGATGCGGAATTCGCTGTCGGCGATCATCGCGGTCATTGCCGCAAGGCTCAGGGTGAGCAGCCCGGCCGCCTCGAACACCGGCGGTTTATCGTCCTGCATGTCCTTCGAATAGGCGAGCGGCAGACCTTTCATCGTGACCATCAGGCTGACCAGGCTGCCGACGATCCGCCCCGAATGGCCGCGAACCAGCTCGGCGGCGTCGGGGTTCTTCTTCTGCGGCATGATCGAGCTGCCGGTGGAGAGCGCATCGGGCAGGCGGACGAAGCCGAACGGCTGGCTCGCCCACAGCACGAACTCCTCGGCCAGCCGCGACAGATGCAGCGCGCACTGCGCGGCGGCGGTCAGGTAATCGAGCGCGAAATCGCGGTCCGAGACCGAATCGAGGCTGTTGGCAGTAGGCATCGCGAAGCCGAGCGCCCTAGCGGTGGCGTCGCGATCGATCGGAAAGCCGGTCCCGGCCAGCGCCGCGGCGCCCAGCGGACACTGGTTCATCCGGCGGAGCGCATCGACGAAGCGCGAGCGGTCGCGCTGCGCCATCTCGTAATAGGCCATCAGGTGGTGGCCCAGGGTGACCGGCTGTGCGGTCTGGAGATGGGTGAAGCCGGGCATGATGCTTGCGGCGTGTTCTTCGGCGCGGGTCACCAGCGCGACCTGCAACGCGCCGAGCGCGTCATCCGCTGCCACGCACGCCTCGCGCACCCACAGGCGGAAGTCGGTCGCGACCTGATCGTTGCGGCTGCGCGCGGTGTGGAGCCGTCCGGCGACCGGACCGATCAGTTCGGCAAGGCGGCTCTCGGTGGTCATGTGGATGTCCTCGAGGTCCCAATCCTCGGGAACCCCGTCGGCCTCGTACTCGGCGGCGACGCGTTCGAGACCAGCCGCGATGGCTGCGGTGTCCTCCGCCGAGACGATCCCTTGCGCACCGAGCATCGCGACATGCGCCTGCGAAGCGGCGATGTCGTGGCGCCACAGCGCCTTGTCGAACGGGATCGAAGCGTTGATTTCGCGCATGATCGCGCTAGGCCCGGCAGCGAACCTGCCGCCCCACATACTATTGGAGCTTGTCTTGCCCTCTTCGCGCTTCGTCACCCGTGCCATCCTCGCCGCCGCGTTGTTCGCGGGGGGTTGCGATAGGCAAACCGCCGAACCGGCGCAACCGGCGGCAGAGACAGCTGGCAGGTCGGGGCAAAAGACCTTCAACGGCACGCTCAGCATCGAGAACCGCGGCGCCCGGATGCCCGATTTCGCACTGAGCGACCCATCGGGAAAGAAGCTGACCAGCGCCGACCTCAAGGGCAAGCCGGCGTTGATCAACCTGTGGGCGACCTGGTGCGGGCCGTGCGTGCTTGAGATGCCGATGCTCGACCAGCTCGCCAGCGACGGCAAACTGCGCGTGGTGACGGTGAGCGAGGACCTCCAGGGCGCGGAAAAGGTCGTGCCGTTCTTCGCCGCGCGCAAATTCGCGCACCTCGAACCGTGGCTCGATCCGGAGAACACCTTGGGCGAACACTACCGCACCGGGATCCTGCCGACTACGGTGCTCTACAACGCACAAGGGCGCGAGGTGTGGCGGATGATCGGCGGCCACGACTGGGCCGGCCCGCGCACCGCAGCGTTGCTGGCCGATACGGTCGGCTAAAGCGTCCTGATGATCGATGAGAAGTCGAGTCCACCGTTGCCCGCCGCGGCGAAGGCCTCGTAGAGTTCCTCGGCCCGCTGGCCCATCGGGACTTGCGCACCGGCATCTTTGGCTGCGGCCATCGCCAGCTTGAGGTCCTTGAGCATCAGCGCGGTGGCGAAGCCGCCCTGATAATCGTTGTCCGCGGGGGTCTGCGGGCCGACGCCGGGGACCGGGCAATAGCTGGTCATCGACCAGGTCTGGCCGCTGGCCTTGCTGGCGATGTCATAGAACACCTGGGGATCGAGCCCGAGCCTGTCGGCGAGCTGGAACGCCTCGCAAGTGGCGATCATCGTCGCGCCCAGGATCATGTTGTTGCAGATCTTGGCCGCCTGCCCCGATCCCGCCGCGCCCGCATGGATCACCGCCTTGCCCATTTTGGCGAGGATCGGCTCGGCGCGGGCAAAAGCGCCGTCGCTGCCGCCGACCATAAAGGTGAGCGTCCCGCCATTGGCCGCCGCGATCCCGCCCGAGACTGGGGCGTCGACCATCTCGTAGCCCGATGCGGAGGCCGCCGCGGCGACTTCGCGCGCGCTGGCGACGTCGATGGTCGAACAATCGAGCAGCAGCGCGGTGGTCGGCGCGTGGCCGATCACGTCGGAACCATAGACCTGCTTCACGATCGCGCCGTTGGGCAGCATCGTCACCACCGCCTCGGCACCCGCGACCGCCTCGCGCACCGAGCCGAAAGTCTGCGCACCATTGTCGCGCGCCCGCGCCGCGGCCTCGTCGCTAAGGTCGAACGCGCGCACCTCGTGCCCTGCTTTGACCAGGTTGGCGGCCATCCCGCCGCCCATATTGCCGAGGCCGATGAAGGCGATTTTCATGTTCTGCTCCTTGCCCTCGCCCCTTCAGGGGAGAGGATACGAAGGCTTGGCGCGAATGCGCCTAGCCGAAGTTGGAGAGGGGCTTAGGCATCGCGACACCCCCCTCTCCCAACCCTCTCCCCTGAAGGGGAGAGGGCATTAGCGGCCCTTCCAATTCCCCGCGCGCTTTTCGACGAAGGCGGCCATGCCTTCCTTCTGGTCCTCGGTGCCGAACAGCCCGTTGAACAGGCGGCGCTCGAACAGCACGCCTTGCTGGAGACCGGTCTCGAACGCGGCGTTGACCATTTCCTTGCACGCCAGCGCCGCCAAGGGCGGCATCGCGGCGATCTCGTTGGCGGTCTTGAGCACCGATTCCTTCAACTCGGCGAGCGGCACCACCCGCGCGACCAGCCCCGAAGCTTCCGCCTCCGCCGCGTCCATCATCCGCCCGGTCAGGCACATCTCCATCGCCTTGGCCTTGCCGATCGCGCGGGTCAGGCGCTGGCTGCCGCCCATGCCGGGGGTGACGCCCAGCTTGATCTCGGGCTGGCCGAATTTGGCGTTATCGGCGGCGATGATGAAATCGGCCATCATCGCCAGCTCGCACCCGCCGCCCAAGGCATAGCCCGATACCGCCGCAATCCACGGCTTGCGCGCCGCGGTGACCCGATCGTAGCCGGTGAACAGCCCGCCTCCGTAAACGTCGCCGAAGCCCTGCCCCGACATCTCCTTGATGTCCGCTCCGGCGGCGAACGCCTTGTCGCTTCCAATCAGCACCGCGCAGCGCTGCGCCGGGTCGGCATCGAACGCGGCGAACGCGCCGATCAGGTCGTTCAGCACCTGGCTGTTGAGCGCGTTGAGCGCCTGCGGCCGATTGAGCGTGATCAGCGTGACCGCGCCGTGCTGTTCGACCAGGATGGTTTCGTAACTCATAGAGGCTTCCATTCTTCGTCGGCGGGCAACGGCGCGAAAATCGCGTCGAGCAATTCGTTTGTCACGTCCTCGGGCGTCGCCGGGTTCCATTGGGGCGCGTTGTCCTTGTCGACGATCACCGCGCGCACCCCTTCGGCGAAGTCGGGGAGGACGAGGACGCGGCTGGCGATGCGGTATTCCATGGCCATGTTGGCGGCAAAATCGGTCAGGCCCGCACTTTCGGCCAGCTGGCGCAGCGCGACCTTGCATGTCTGCGGGCTCTTGGTGTGAAGCGTGGCGAGTTCCTTGGCGGCCCACTCGCTGTCATCGCCCTCGAGGCTGGCGAGAATGTCCTCATAGCGGTCCGAGGCGAAATGGCGGGCGATCTGCGCGGCGTTGTCCTCGATCCGGGCGTGCGGCGGGGTCACCGCAAGCGCCGCCAGCACCCCGCCCGGCTCGTGCCCGTGGGCGATGCGCTCTTTGGCCTCGCCCAGCGCCTCGTGCGGCAGATAGTGCGTCGCCAGCCCCGACCACAGGCATTCCGCCCCGTCGAGCCGCGCGCCCGTCAGCGCGAGGAACTGCCCCATCCGGCCCCCCAATCGCGACAGGTACCACCCGCCGCCGACATCGGGGAACAGCCCGATCCCGGTTTCAGGCATCGCGAAGCGGGTGTTCTCGGTCGCCACGCGGAACCGCGCCGGCTGGCTGATCCCCACTCCGCCACCCATGGTGATCCCGTCCATGAACGCGACCACCGGCTTGGGATAAGTGAAGATCAGGTGGTTGAGCTGGTACTCGTCGTGGAAGAACTTGCGCCCCGAAACTCCGCCGTCGGTGACCGCGGAGTTGCGCAAGAACGCGATGTCGCCCCCGGCGCAGAACCCGCGGCCCTCGGCATGATCGATTACCACCGCCCCGACCGCCGGATCGCTCCGCCATTCGATCAGCGCCGCGGTCATCGCGTGAACCATGTCAAGCGTCAGCGCGTGGATCGCCTTGGGGCGGTTGAGCGAAAGGATGCCCGCGGCGCCCTCGCGGCGGGAGAGGATCTCGTCAGTCACTGGCGAAGCAAGTCCCGGCCGACGATCATCCGCATCACCTGGTTGGTCCCTTCCAGAATCGAGTGGACGCGCAGATCGCGCCAGAAGCGTTCGATAGGGTAATCGCGCAGATAGCCGTAGCCCCCGAACAATTGCAGCGCGTCATTGACGATCTTGCTTCCGCTGTCGGTCGCCAGTCGCTTGGCCATCGCCGAGAAGCGCGACTTGTCGGGCGCGTTCGACGTCACCTTGCACGCCGCGAGATAGAGCAGCGCGCGCGCCGCCTCAAGATCGGTGGCCATGTCGGCGAGCATGAACTGAGTGTTCTGGAAATCGGCGATCGGTTGCCCGAACTGCTGGCGATCCTTGGTATAGGCGACCGCTTCGTCGAGGCAGCGCTGCGCGCCGCCAAGCGAGCAGGCGCCGATGTTCAAACGCCCGCCGTCGAGTCCCGCCATCGCGAAGCGGAAGCCGTCGCCCTCGGCACCGACGAGATTTTCGATCGGCACCCGGCAGTCCTCGAAAATCA
>JAUYQH010000090.1 GCA_030697365.1 Novosphingobium sp.
AATCGCCGCTGCGATACTCCGGATGCCTGCTTTGGCGCAAAGCGTGGCCGCGCTAGGACAAAGCCATGACCTGGCAACGCTCGCGCATCCGGCTCGACCCCAACAACCGCGCCTTCTGGACCGGCGGGGCGCAAGGCAAGCTCAACATCCACCGCTGCGGCGATTGCGGGCGCTTCACCCACCCGCCGCGCGAGATCTGCCGCCATTGCCAGTCGGAGAACATCGGCCCGCATCCGGTCTCCGGAACGGGAGTGGTCGATACCTACACGGTCAACCACCAGAAATGGGCGCCCGACATGGATGTGCCGTTCGTCATCGCGCGGGTCAGGCTCGACGACGCGCCGGGGGTGTACCTCACAACCAACATCGTCGGTTGCCCGGTCGAGGCGGTAGACATCGACGACCCGGTGCGGGTGGTGTTCGAGGAGCAGGACGGCCTGTGGTATCCGCTGTTCGAGAAGGTCGGCTGATGGCGCGTGAGGCCTACATCAGCGGAATCGGGATGTCCGAGGTCGGGGTGCGGCTGACGCGGTCGCCGCTCAAGCTGACGGTCGATGCGGTCAAGGAAGCCATTGCCGACGCCGGTTTGACGCTCGAACAGATCGACGGGGTTTCGACTTACCCGGGCAAGATGCAGGCCTTCCTCGGGTTTTCGCCCGTCGGCGTGGACGAGGTGATCGAGGTGCTGGGGCTCAAGACCCGCTGGCACACCGGCGCGGCGGAGATGACCGCACAGCTCGGTGCAATTGCCGATGCCGCGGCGGCGGTGCGCTCGGGCCTCGCGCGCCACGTGATCTGCTTTCGCACGGTGTACGAAGCCGCCGCGCTCGCCCGGCCCGAAGAATATCCACCGATGGACCGCCGCGAGGGGGTGACCGGTAACTCGCAATGGGTCTCGCCATTCGGGGCGTTTTCGGCGGCGTGCTGGACCGCGCAGTTCGCGATGCGCCAGGTCAAGCGCCACGGGATGACCCGCGAGCAGCTCGCCCAGATCGCGCTCAACGATCACCGCAACGCCGCGCTCAACCCGCGGGCGATCGTCAAAGTGCCGCTCACGCTCGACAAATACATGGCGGCGCGGATGATCACCACGCCGTTCTGCCTCTACGATTGCGACCGCTTCACCGACGCCTCGACCGTGGTGATCGTCTCGGCGGGCGACGCGCTCGACGAAGTCAGCGCAACCCCGATCCGCATCGCCGCGAGCGCCGGGTCGGTCGAGCGCTACAGCTGGGACCAGGCCGAATACGCCAGCGCCTATCCCACCGGGCGCGATCTGTGGCGCAATACCGATTACACCAAGGACGACGTCGATACCGTCCAGTTCTACGACGGGTTCGCGTTCCAGCCGATCACCTGGCTGGAGGGACTGGGCTTCTGCGAAGTCGGCGCGGGGCACGAGTTCATCGACGGCGGCGCCAGGATAGCGCTCGACGGCGAGCTGCCGATGAACACCGGCGGCGGGCAGCTGGGCTGGGGTCGCCTCCACGGGTTCGGGTTTGCGTACGAGTCGGTGGTGCAATTGCGCGGCCAGGGCGGCGCGCGGCAGGTAAAGGGCGATCCGAAAGTGGCGGTGGCCACATCGGGCGGTGGCCCGATGGCCGCGGCGCTTCTGTTGGCGCGGGATTGAGGGGCAGACACAAAACCCCCAACGGAGTTTTGGATTAATCTAAGGGATCAGCGCCACATCCCACACCAGCGGCACCGTTTCCGGCCCGACCACCCCGCCGGGGCGGTACTCGGCCTTGAAGCCGTGCTTCATGCGGAACTCTGGAATACGTCGCAGCCATTCCTGCAGCGCGATCTTGACCTCGAGCCGGGCGAGGTGCGCGCCCATGCAGCTGTGAACCCCGACGGTGAAAGCCAGGATGATCTTCTTGGGCCGGTTGAAATCGACCTCGGTCGGGTTGGGAAACACCCCGGGATCGAAATTGCAGGCGGGGAGGATCGAGGTGATCTTGTCACCCTTCTTGAGCTGGATTCCGCGCAAGGTGACATCTTGTGCCACCGTCCGGCCCGAAAACGTCACCGAATGGACCCGCAGCAACTCCTCGACCACCGCGTTGATCTTGTCGGGATTGTCGATGATCTCTTGGCGCCGCTCGGGGTTCTGGGCGAGCCAGACCCAGATCAGGTTGAGCGTCGCGAAGACGGTGTCGAGGCCGGCGATGAACAGGAAGGTGACGAACCCAAACGCCTCGCGCTCCGAAATCGGCTGTCCGTCGATCTCGGCGTGGACGATGCGGCTGACCAGCCCGTCGTCGGGACTGGCCTGTTTTTCGGCGATCGCGGTCTTGAGGTAATCGCCGATCGTCTTGAGGGTATCGCCCATGATCTGGCGGTCGTTCGAATGGAGCAGCGCCATCGCCCACGACACGAAAGTGTCGCACATGGCGCGCGGCAGACCCATCAGGTCGAGGAACACCAGCACCGGCAGCGGACGTCCGAACGCCTCGTCGAAAGTGCATTCGCCCTTGTCGATGAAATCGTCGATCAGATCGTTGGCGAGCGCGCGGATTCGGTCTTCAAGCTTGAGTACGCCCTGCGGGCTGACGATCGGATCGACGATGTTGCGGTATTTGCGATGGTCGGGCGGATCGATCTCGATCGGGATGAAGTAGAACCACTCGGCCGGATCGCGCGGGAACGGGGTGGCGTCCTCGTTCGAGAACAGCTCGGCATGGCGCAAAACGAACAGCGCGTCCTCGTGCTTGATCACCGACCACATATTGCCGAACGGCCCGACGTTATAGAACACCGGCGGGTACTTGCCGTGCATTTCGGCCATGAACTTGTGCGGATCGGCGAGGAATTCGGGGCCGTAAGTCAGGCCAGGCTCGAACACCAGTTCGGGCGGGACATGATCGGGCACCTGATCGCGCCCTATGCGGCGGACAATGCCGGTGGGCGGGACCGGGTTGGCGGGATCGATACGCATCGCGGTCCTCCTCAGAACTGCTTTTCGGGAAGATGGACGATCAGACCGTCGAGTTCCGCGGTCACCACGATCTGGCACGACAGGCGGCTTTCCGGACGGACTTCGGCGGCGGTCGATTCGAGCATGTCGGTTTCGTCTTGCGAGGAAGGCCCGCCGGTCCGTCCGGTCCATGCCGCATCGACGTAGCAATGGCAGGTCGCGCAGGCGAGCCCGCCGCCGCATTCGCCGATGATCCCTTCGATACCGTTGTAGACCGCGCCGTGCATGACGTTCTCGCCGATCGGCACGTCGATCACGTGGCTCGCGCCGTTGGCCTCGATATAGGTGACGGACGGCATCTGATCAGGTCTCCAGCTTGCGCACGGCATCGGCAATTTCGGATTTGAGCCACATCGTCTCGGACAGATTGGTCGATCCGCTGGCGACCAGCAGGGCTTCAAGTGCGGCCTTCTTCACGCTAAGCGCTTCGGCGTGGGCTGGTTCGGCATGCAAGGCAATGTCGGTCAGATGGATCGCCTCCAGCGGTCGCCCCGCCGCGACATGCGCCTGCGCCCGCTGTGCCAGCGCGTCCGCCCCGCCCGCCAGTTCGACCAGGTCGCCATCCACTGCCGAGCGCGGCACGCCGTGGAGCGCGGTGGTGCCGTCCTCGTAGTGGAACCAGCCGGCGTATTCCTCCCAGATGGTCTTGACGGCCCAGCTGACCTTGCCGTGGAATTCGCCGATGGTCAGGTACTCGGGCAGCTTCGCTTCGCGCATCAGCTGATGGACGGTGCGCCCTGCGTTCATCCCGTCGAGCGTGTAATCGCGCACCCAGGTTATCGCGCCGATCATCCGGTCTATGTCGGCGCGGATCTTGTCCGCGCCGCGGATCGGTTCGCCATGACCGGTGATCACCGTCTCGGCATTCAGCGCGCGCAGCTTTGCGAGGCTGGCGAGTGTGTTCCACACCAGCCGCGGCTTGTCGCCGCGCAGCGTGCAGAAGAATGGCATCGACAGCCACACCGGACCGACGAGGTTGCCGGTGAAGGCGACCCGCTCGTGCGGCATCCACACGATCAGATTGTCGATCGTTTCGCCCTCGGGCGCATGGATCAGCTCGAACCGGCGTTCGCCTTGCTCGAACGCATAAGTCCGGTCGACGAGGATATCGGGCACCACATCGGGCGCGGGCTTCGGCGCGCCGCCGCGTTTGAGCGTGCTGCCCCACAGCTTGCCCGAACGCGGCCCGAAGAACGGCTGGAGCCGCTTCATGTCGCTCCACGCCTGATGGAAGCCGGGGCCGCCGATTACCGTGGTTTCCGCTTCCTTAAACACCGGCACCCCACCGAAGTGGTCGGCATGGCTCTGGGTCAGGACGATATGTCTGAGCGGCCCGGTGCGGTGCGGGGCCAACAGCGCGAGGTTCCGTTGCTGGTGGGCGTCGTCCATGAAGCCGGTGTTGACCATCACGTCGCCGTCCGCGGTGGTCACAAGGTACGCGTTCGAGATATCGCGCGCCATGAACACGAACGGGGTGATCGCGACCGCTTCGGTCTCCGTGTCGCCCGCGCGGGTCAACGTGGCGAGGGGGGGCTTGGCCTCGTCGGTCACGCGTCGAATTCGATCATGACTTTGGCCGACTGCGGGGTAGCGGCGATTTCGAGCCCCTCAATGATTCGTTCGAACGGTAGGTGGTGGCTGATGATCGAGCGGATCTGCCCGGCCAGCCGCGGCATCGCGGCGACGACTTCGGGGAACTCGGTGGGATAGCCGACCGCGGTGGTGATCGTCATCTCGCTGGTCAGCATCGGACCGGCGGGCAGCTCGATCGGCTTCATGTAGGCGGCGGTGATCACGTGGCGGGCGTGCTTCTTGGCTATCGTCACCACCTGGGCGAGGATCGCCGGACCCCCTGCCGCGTCGATGTAAGCGTCGCTCGAGGACCGCTCGCGCCCGAAATGCATCTCGCTGCCGTGGAACTCCTTGATCCGGGCGACCGGGTCTTCATTGGCGGGATTTATCGTGCGTGCGCCCAAGGCCCGGGCGCGTTCGAGCCGCTCCTCGGCCAGATCGAGCGCGATCACATCACAGCCGCGATCGACCGCCCACAACACCATCCCCAGCCCGATCGGACCGCAGCCGAAGACGACCAGCTTGGTTCCCGCCGTCGCCTCGGCGCGGTTGACCCCGTGCATTGCCACCGCCAGCGGCTCGCACATCGCGGCGATGTCATAGGGGATGCCTTCGGGGATCGGCAGGATCGAATCCCCCAGCCGCGCCTCGCGCACCAGCAGTTCCTCGGTGAACGCGCCCTCGGGCCCGCCGCTGCCGATGTAGCTGGGGGTGTTCATCGGGTTGACGATCACCGGCTGGCCGACCGAAATGCCTTCCACCGCGTCGCCGACGAACATGATCTCGCCCGCGCCCTCGTGGCCCAGCGCGGTCAGCGTGCCCGGGGTGGGGATGCCGCCGTGCTTGATGTAACTCAGATCGCTGCCGCAAATCCCGCAGGCCTTCATCTTCACGACCACGTCGTGGGGACCCGGCCGCGGTCGAGTGTAGTCGTCGAGCCGGACATCGCCGACGTCGTGGATGGTGAGCAGGTGGCCCATCGCCAATTCCCTATCCGCGGATCATGTAGCCACCATCGACCTTGATGGTTTCGCCGGTGAGGAAGGAAGAGGCGTCGGAGGCGAGGAACGCGCCGATCCCCTCGAAGTCTTCGGGCGCGCCGACCCGCTTCATCGGGGTGATCGGTTCGTATTGGCCCTTGAGATACTGGACCACCGGGCCATCGGGATCGCCCATCATCGGGGTGATGATCAGCCCTGGTGCGACGACGTTGGCGCGCACCCCGTATTGGCCCATTTCCGCCGCAAGGCTTCGGATCACCGCGGCGACCGCAGATTTCGAGGCGGCGTATTCGGCTTTGCCCGCCAGCCCCTGAAACAGCGAGAGGCTGCCGCAGGCGACCAGGCTGCCGCCCGGCTCGCCCACCTCGGCGCGCGCCTTCATGTACCGCGCGCCCTCGCGCAAGGTGAAGAACGCGCCGTGGAGCGCGGTGTTCTGGAACGCGAACCAGTGCTCGGTCGGCATGTCGAATATGGAGTTGTAGCGCGGGCTCGCCCCCGAATTGGCGAACACGCAGTCGATCCGGCCGAAGTCGGCCATCAGCTGCTCGTATCCCGCGAGAATTGCCGCTTCGGTCGACACATCGACCACATAGGCCTCGACCCGCCCGGCGCCTGCGGCTTCGAGCTCGGCCTTGGCGGCGGCGTTCTTTTCGGCGTTGCGCGCCCAGATCGCGATGTCGCCGCCCATCTTCGCCACGCCACGCGCAAAGCCCAGCCCGATCCCGCCGTTGCCGCCGGTGACCAGCGTGACTTTGCCCGTGCAGTCGAACAGACCCTTCGCCATTCCATGCTCCCTGGTTGGGGCCGACCATGGCCGAGCGCGGCAGCGCTTGCCAGCCTTCGCCCAATCGCTTCGGCGATGACTGGCGGCGGCGGGGCGACAGCCGCTCCGGCACACTGCTAGTTTCGCGTCCTAGAGGACACGCGATGATCACCGGACACCACTACCAGAACGCCTATGTCGTCGCCGACATCGAGGCGGCCGTTTCCGCGTTCCGAACCCATGCCGAGATCGGCGCGGTGCAGCCCTTCGAGGTCGAGCAACAGCTGTGGACGCCCGCGGGGATGAAGCGGGTCGCCACCCGGCTCGCGTTCATCTGGATCGGCGACCTCCAGTACGAACTGATCGAGGTCGTCGCCGACGAGACCGGGCTCTATTCCAACTGGAAGGGTGCAATTGAGCATGGGGGCGGGCTGCTCCACTTTCACCACGTCTGCATGCGCGTGCCCGCCTGGGAGCCGTTCCGCACGGCGGTGGCGGCGCAGGACCTGCCGGTGGTGCTCGAACGCGCCAACGACGACAGCCTGAAGTTCCTCTATCTCGATGGCCGCGAATTCTGCGGGCACTATCTCGAATACACCTGGATGACCGACGAACGCTGGCTCCAGCTGGGTGGCCCGGCATGAGCGTGTTTGCCGGGCGCTATGGGCCGTGGGCGGTAATTGCGGGTGGCTCCGAGGGGGTCGGCGCGTCGTTCGCGCACCAGCTTGCCGCGCGTGGCCTCAACCTCGTCTTGGTCGCCCGCAAGCCGGGTCCGCTGGAAGAAACAGCGGCGGCGGTGCGCGCGAAGCACGGGGTCCAGGTCCGTACGCTGGCGCTCGACCTCAGCCACGACGGCATGCTCGACGCGATCCGCGCGGTGACCGACGGACTCGATGTCGGCACGCTGATCCATAACGCCGGTGCGGCCTCCGGACCGGTCGCGCTGATCGACCAGCCGACCGAGAACGCGCTGGCCAACATCCGCCTCAACGTGATCGGCCAGACGGTGCTGGCGCAGCACTTCGCGCGCGCCATGGTGGCGCGCGGGCGCGGCGCGATTGTGCTGGTCGGTTCGCTGGGCGCGATTGCGGGGTGCAAGAACCTAGCGGTTTATGCTGCGGTCAAGAGCTTCACCCAGACCTTTGCCGAAGGGCTGTGGGCCGAGATGAAGCCGCACGGGGTCGATGCCGCGGCGCTGATGATCGGGCGCACGCGCACGCCCGCGCTCGAACGCACCCCGCTTCACGAAAACACCGGGGTTCCCGCCGCCGAGCCCGACGACGTCGCCGCTTTCGTGCTCGCCAACCTCGCCGAAGGTCCGGTGCTGGTCCCGCCCGAACACCAGGCCAGCTTCGACGCGATGCGCGCGATGCCGCGGCGCAAGGCGGTGACGATCATGACCCGCTCGCTTGAACCGCAGACCCGGGATCTGATGTAGGTGAACTGGCTCGGGATCGAGATGCTGAGCGGGCTGGGGCTGCCCCCGGTCGAACTCGTCCACCTCGCCGCCGACCTCGGCTGCGCGCACGTCTCGACCGGGCTCTACCAGATGCCCGCGCAGTACAATCCGCTCGGCTATCCCCAATGGTCGCTCAAAGACGACCCGGCGCTGCGCCGGGCGATGCTGGTCGCCCGTGAAAAACTCATAACGTGCTGATCAGGAACTGGAAACTCGGCATTTGAAGTATTGGGAATCGCAAGGTTTTGGTCGATTTGGTGGAAAACCTTGCGAATTCGCGCGCGCCCGCACGGAGGGGCTGGCGC
>JAUYQH010000095.1 GCA_030697365.1 Novosphingobium sp.
CCGTGCCATCCGGCTGTACGCCGCGGCCGCGGCCGATGCCGTCATTCAAGGACACAACCAGCGCCAGGAGACGCTCGCCACCAGCGGCGACGAGGAGTTCGTTGAGGTTGAGGAAGAACCCGCCAAGGTCAAGGTCGTGTCCAAGAAAAAGATGACCACCGACGCGGTTGCGACCGAATCCGAAAACGCGCCTGGTCTTATGGCAGAACGAGCGAGCGAAGCGAGCCGGGCTTCCCTCTCGGCCCGCGGCTCTCGGCCCGATCCCATTGCCGAACCGGCTGCCGCCGATGCGCCGGCGCCCGCGGCCGCCAGTGCCAAGCCAAAGGCCAAGCGCAGCGTGCGTGCGACAACGGTTAAACCGAAGACCAAGGTGGAAAAGAAACCCACGGACGCTGAAGGCGCGTAACCATCCGCAAGCGGGCTTGGCCCCTTCGCTTTAGGGAACTTCCGATGAGGACGCCATGAGTATCAGCACACAACAGGTCAAGGAACTCCGGGAACGCACCGGGCTCGGCATGATGGAGTGCAAGACCGCGCTTCAGGAAGCCCAGGGCGACATGGAGGCCGCGTCCGATCTGCTGCACAAGAAGGCCGGCGCCAAGATTGAGAAGCGCGCCGGGCGCATCGCCGCCGACGGCGCCATCGGCCTGCATCTCTCCAGCAATCGCAAGCTCGCGGCCATGGTCGAGGTCAATTCGGAAACCGATTTCGTTGCCAAGAACGAACAGTTCCAGGATTTCGTGCGCAACACCACCCAGGTGGCGCTCGGCGCGGCCAATGACGATGTCGATGCGCTCAAGGGCTCTGCCTACCCGGGCGGCGGCACCGTGGCCGACACGCTGACCAACAACGTCGCCACCATCGGCGAGAACCAGCAGGTCCGCCGGATGAAGTCGGTGGCGGTCTCGAGCGGCCTGGTCGTGCCTTACATGCACAACGCCGCCGCGCCGCTGTTGGGCAAGATCGGCGTGCTCGTTGCGCTCGAGAGCGAGGCGGGCGCCGACGTGCTCGAGCCGCTCGGCAAGCAAATCGCGATGCACATTGCCGCTGCCTTTCCGCAGGCGCTTTCATCGGCCGACCTCGACCCCGTCGTGCTTGAGCGCGAACGCAAGATCGCGCTCGAAAAGGCGGTCGAGGAAGCGGCCAAGAGCGGCAAGGAGATTCCCGCCGACATCCTCGCCAAGCGGGCCGATGGCGCCGCCGCGAAGTTCGCCAAAGACAACGCGCTGCTCAGCCAGGTGTTCGTGATGGACAACAAGACCCCGGTTGCCCAGGTCGTTGAGGCCGCTGGCAAGGCTGCCGGCACAAAGATCGTGCTCAAGGACTACGTCCGCTTCCAGCTGGGCGAGGGCATCGAGAAGAAGGAAACCGACTTCGCTGCCGAAGTCGCCGCCGCTGCGGGGCTGCAGCCGGCCCAGTAACGGCCCATTCGTGAACGGGAGAGTCCCCGCTATGGCGGGGACTCGCTTGTTTGCGGGTGGCGCGCGGGTATAAGCCGCGCACCTCCTTCGCCGTGAGTACGATCCGTCCCATGAGCCAGCCACCTTTCAAGCGCATCCTGCTCAAGCTGTCTGGCGAGGTGCTGATGGGCAACCAGCAGTTCGGGATCGATCCCGAATTCGTCGCCGAACTCGCGCGCGAAGTGAAGGCGGCCAAGGACACCGGCCTCGAGATCTGCCTGGTGATCGGCGGGGGCAATATCTTCCGCGGGATGGCGGGAGCGGCCAAGGGCATGGACCGCGCGCAGGCCGATTACATGGGCATGCTCGCCACGGTGATGAACGCGCTGGCGATGCAGAACGCGCTCGAGCAGCAGGGCGTCCACACCCGCGTCCAGTCGGCGATCGAAATGGACCAGGTGTGCGAACCGGTGATCCGCCGCCGCGCCGAGCGCCATCTCGAAAAGGGCCGGGTGGTGATCTTCGCCGCAGGCGTCGGCAGCCCCTATTTCACCACCGACAGCGGCGCGGCACTGCGTGCGGCCGAAATGAAGTGCGACGCGCTGTTCAAGGGCACCAGCGTCGATGGCGTCTACGACAGCGACCCCAAGACCAATCCCGAGGCAAAGCGATATGATACCGTGGATTACAACACGGTTCTCGCCGAAGACCTGAAGGTCATGGACGCGAGCGCGGTGGCCTTGTGTCGCGACAACAAGATTCCGATAGTGGTCTTCTCGATCCGCGAAAAGGGCAACCTCGCACGCGTTCTGAAGGGCGAAGGCGTGCAGACTATCGTCAGAGGAGAAGGCTGATGGCCAAATACGGAGTCCTTGTATGAAGTACGATCGGGCCGATCTCGAACGACGGATGAAGGGTGCGGTCGAGGCGCTGCGCAGCGATCTTGGGGGCCTGCGCACGGGCCGCGCCAACGTCGGGCTGCTCGATCCGATCATGGTCACCGTCTACGGCTCGTCGATGCCACTCAACCAGGTCGCGACCGTCTCAGCGCCCGAGCCCCGGATGCTGTCGGTCCAGGTGTGGGACAAGACCAACGTCGGGCCGGTGGAAAAGGCGATCCGCTCGGCGGGGCTGGGGCTCAACCCGATCAACGACGGCCAGATGCTGCGCCTGCCGATCCCCGACCTGACCGAGGAGCGGCGCAAGGAACTGGCCAAGTTGGCGCACCAATACGCTGAAAAGGCACGGATCGCGATCCGCAACGTCCGCCGTGACGGAATGGACAATCTCAAGACCGACGAAAAGAAGCACGAGATCTCGGAAGACGAGCGCAAGCGCGCCGAAACCGAAGTCCAGAAGCTCACCGACGAAATGATCAAGGCCGCCGACGAGGTTGCGGCGCACAAGGAAAAGGAAATCCTCGGGCAGTGACCTCCGCCGCAGCCGTGGCGGAAGGTCGGGTCGCGGCCGGCGGCGGTGGCGCGAACCATGGCGCTCGCCATGTCGCGATCATCATGGACGGCAACGGGCGCTGGGCCAAGAAGCGCCACCTGCCGCGCGCGGTGGGGCACAAGCGTGGGGTCGATGCGGTGCGCGAGGTTGTCCGCGCCGCGCGCACGATGGGGCTCGAGGCGCTGACACTCTACGCCTTCAGCACCGAGAACTGGCGCCGCCCCGAGGACGAGATCGCGGCGCTGATGGGCTTGCTCAAGCACTTCATCGTCAGCGACCTCGATGAGTTCGCCGCGAACAACGTGCGATTGAAAATCATCGGCGATTACAAGGCGTTCGCGCCCGATGTGGTGGAACTGGTCGAGAACGCACTGGCGCGCACTGCGGGCAATAGCGGGACCACGCTGGCGGTCGCGCTCAACTACGGCTCGCAGGCGGAGATCGCCAAGGCCGCGGCGAAGGCGGCGGCCAAGGGCACGATCACGCCGGAGAGTATCGAGGCCGAACTCGACACTGCCCTTTTGCCGCCCCTGGACCTACTTATACGGACCTCGGGCGAGGTCCGGCTGTCCAATTTCCTCCTCTGGCAGGCCGCCTACGCCGAACTGTGGTTCACCGAGGTGCTGTGGCCCGATTTCAAACCCGACCACCTGCAGGAAGCGCTGGATGCGTTCGCGCAAAGGGAGCGTCGCTATGGCGGGCGTTAATCCTCCCCGGAACGGGGAGGTGCCCCGTAGGGGCGGAGGGGCCGAAGCCTCTCCTCAAGCACTGCGTTGTGACGAACCCTCCCGACCCCTCCGTCACACCTGCGGCGCGCCACCTCCCCGTTCCGGGGAGGATTTGGCATGACCCAATCCGCCTCCCGTAAATCCGACCTCGGCGTCCGCGTGGTGTCAGCGGTGGTGATGATGGCGGTGGCGGGCGCGACGCTGTGGCTGGGCGGGTGGCTGTGGATAGTCTTCGTCGCAATCGTCGCACTCGGGGTTCTTCGCGAATGGCAAGCCCTAACGAGGGCGTTCGCCGACCAGATTACTGGTCGAACACTTTGGACGGTCGCGGGCATCGCCTACATCGGGATTGCCGCCGGGATGATCGGATACCTGCGCAGCGACTTTGGAGTGGCCACTGTCTTGTGGATATTGCTCGCGGTGATCGCTGTCGATGTCGGGGCTTATTTTGCAGGACGCGCCATTGGCGGGCCGAAGATAGCACCCGCCATCAGTCCGTCAAAAACATGGGCGGGTCTGGGCGGCGGGATCGTCGCAGCATCGGTCGTATTCATGGCGTCCGCGACAATTCCCCAATACCTGACCCCGGCAACGATCACCAATGTGAACACGGGTCAAACCTCGCTCGCTCCTCCCTTCTTCGATTGGTGGCCGTTGGTTCGGGAGAGCACACTTGGCGGGACAATTCTGGCGGTGGTTGCACAGGCTGGAGACTTCTTTGAGAGTTGGATGAAGCGGAAAGCAAGCGTCAAGGATTCTGGAGCCCTGATCCCGGGACATGGTGGCTTGTTCGACAGGATGGACGGCCTACTTGCCGTGCTGTTCGTTTTCGGAGTGATCGCGATTTTCGGCTTGCTGACCAGGGCAGCTCAATGACCCGCACCATCTCCATCCTCGGCGCAACCGGCTCCATCGGTGCCTCAACGCTCGACCTGATCCGGCGCGAGCGGGGGAAGTGGCGTGTCGTTGCGTTGACCGCCAATTGTCAGGCGCGCGATTTGGCGGCGTTGGCGCGGGAGTTTTCCGCCGAAGTCGCGGTGGTGGCCGACGAGTCCTGTCTCGCCGAATTGCGCGCGGCCCTCGCCGTCACCACCATCGCAACCGCCGCCGGCCCCGCCGCGCTGGTCGAAGCCGCCGCCCGCCCCGCCGACATCGTCCTCGCCGCGATCGTCGGGACCGCGGGGCTCGCCCCCGCAATGGCGGCGATCGAGCAGGGACGCACCGTGGCGCTGGCCAACAAGGAGGCGCTGGTCTCGGCGGGAGACGTCATGACCGCGGCGGTGGCGCGGTATGGGGCGACGCTGCTCCCGGTCGATTCCGAGCATAACGCGATCTTCCAGTGCCTGGCGGGCAACGATCTTGCCGACGTCCGCTCGATCACGCTCACCGCCAGCGGTGGGCCGTTCCGCGACTGGACGATGGAACGACTCCACGCCGCCACCCCGGCGCAGGCGGTCAAGCATCCCAACTGGGACATGGGCGCCAAGATCAGCGTCGATTCGGCGACGATGTTCAACAAAGGCCTCGAATTGATCGAGGCGCACCACTTGTTCCCCGTCGGCCACGACAAGCTGCGGATCGTCGTCCACCCGCAGTCGGTGGTGCACTCGATGGTCGAATACCGCGATGGCTCGACGCTCGCCCAACTCGGGCCTTCGGACATGCGCGTGCCGATCGCCAACGTGCTCGCCTGGCCGGGGCGGATGGACACGCCGTGCGCCCCGCTCGATCTCGCGGCGCTGGGCGAGCTCACTTTTCGCGCGCCGGACGAGGAGCGCTTCCCGGCGACCCGGCTGGCGCGCGAGGCTGTCCAGGCGGGCGGAGCCGCCCCCGCGGTCCTCAACGCCGCCAACGAGGTTGCGGTCGCCGCGTTCCTCGCCGGACAGATTTCATTCACCCGGATTGCCGCATATGTGGCAGAAGTGCTGGCAGGGTCCGCGTTGCCCGCCCCGGCGAACCTCGCCGAAGTGATCGCGGTCGATGCCGAAGCGCGGGCAATGGCCCGTGCCCTGATGGAGCCCGCATAAGTGAGCGAAGCGATTACCCAGCCCGGGTTCCTGATGTACGTGCTCGGCTTCCTCCTCTTGCTAGGGCCGTTGGTGACGATCCACGAGCTCGGCCATTATCTGGTCGGGCGCTGGTTCGGGGTGCGCGCCAACGTCTTCTCGATCGGCTTCGGCAAGGAGCTGGCGGGGTGGACCGACAAGCGCGGCACCCGCTGGAAGCTCGCTGCGCTCCCGCTGGGCGGCTACGTCCAGTTTGCCGGCGACATGAGCCCGGCGAGCCAGCCCGATGCCGAGTGGCTCAAGCTGCCCCCCGAGGAACGCGACTGTTGCTTCCAGGCCAAGCCGCTGTGGCAGCGCGCGCTGATCGTTCTCGCCGGGCCGCTGGCCAACTTCATCGCCGCGATTGCGATCCTCGCCGCGTTTCTGATGGCCTATGGCCAGATCGTCGCCTCGCCGACGATCGGCAAGGTCGAGGCCGGCTCGGTAGCGGCCGCGGCGGGGCTGCGCGAGGGCGACCGGATCGTTTCGATCGGCGGGTCCGAGGTCAGCGAGTTCAGCGACATCAGCCAACTGGTCGCGCCGCACCCGCGCGAGCGGATGGCGGTCGCGCTGGTCCGCGATGGCGAACCGCGCACGATCTCGCTGGTCGCTGCGGGCAAGACCGAGCGCGACGAGTTCGGCAACGAGTTCGTTCGTGGTTATCTCGGCATCGGCCCCTCGGAGGTCGAGGTGCAGCCGGTCAATCCGTTACAGGCGGTAGGGCTGGCGATCGTCCAGACGCGCGACATGATCGGCCTGATGATCACCGGCATCTCGCAGATCGTCACTGGCCAGCGCAGCGTCGAGGAGCTCGGCGGTCCGCTCAAGATCGCGAAGTTCTCGGGCGAACAGCTGAGCCTTGGCTGGCGCTCGTTCGTGGCCTTTGCCGCGTTCATCTCAATTAACTTGGGGTTCATCAACCTCCTGCCAATCCCCGTCCTCGACGGAGGGCATCTCGCTTTCTACGCGGCAGAGGCCATCCGGCGCAAACCGGCCAGTCCAAGAAGCCAGGAATGGGCGTTCCGCACCGGGGTCGCGTTCGTCGTGGCGCTGATGTTGTTCGTGACGTTCAACGACCTCGCGTCGCTCAAGGTATTCGGCGGCTGACCGGGCGAAACGGTTGCAGGACGGGGCGGAACGAGGCTGTTTTCCACTGTTTGCGGGGGTAATGTCTGCTTGATCGGCCCTTGATCCACAGGGGCCTATCGGGCAGAGGGCGGCGACTGTTGGCCGGTGGCCGGGCATATCCCGCGCCGCCCACTCGATTGACGGGAAGATACCACGCAATGACGGGACGCATCTCGGCAAAGGTTCGCATGGCTCAACAGTCGTGCCGCCCGCTGCCCCGCCTCGGCGCCGCACTGCTGGCCGGAACGATCCTGGCGGGAATGCCGATCGCGGCGTTCGCGCAGGAAGCTGCTCCTGCGGCAGCCGCCACCGTTGCGACCGAACCCGCACCCGTCGTCGCGGCGCCGGTCACCATCTCTTCGGTCACCGTCAGTGGTGCGCAGCGGCTCGAGGCGGATACGATCCGCTCGTATGTCCAGCTTCGTGCGGGGCAGGTCTATTCGCAGGCGCTGGCCGACCAGGCGCTCAAGGACCTCTACGCGACCGAGCTGTTCTCCGAAGTCCAGATCCGCAACGACGCCGGCGTGGTGGTGATCGAGGTCAAGGAAAACCCGGTCATCAACCGCGTGATCCTCGAAGGCAACAAGCGCCTCAAGGACGACAAGATCAATCCCGAGATCAAGCTCGCCCCGCGGCAGATATTCACCCGTTCCAAGGTCCGCGCCGACGTCGCCCGGATTATCGAGCTGTACAAGCGCCAGGGCCGCTTTGCCGCCACGGTCGAACCCAAGATGGTCCAGCTCGACCAGAACCGCGTCGACGTGGTGTTCGAGATCAACGAAGGGCCCAAGTCCAAGGTCCGCCAGATCAACATCATCGGCAACGAGAAGTTCGGCGACGGCGATCTCAAGGGCGAGATGGTTACCAAGGAAGCGCGCTTCTACCGCTTCTTCTCGGGCGGGACGAGCTATGATCCCGATCGCCTTGCGTTCGACCAGCAGAAGTTGCGCCAGTACTACCTGACCCAGGGCTATGCCGATTTTCGCGTGGTTTCCGCGGTGGCCGAGCTGACGCCGGACAAGAAAGACTTCATCATCACCTACGTCGTCGAGGAAGGCGAGCGCTACAAGTTCGGCGACGTGAAGGTGGAAAGCCAGCTGCGCGAGTTCGATGGCGATCGGGTTGCCCAGCGGCTGACGATGAAGCCGGGCGACTGGTACAACGCCAAGCTGGTCGAGGATACGGTCGAACAGCTCCAGGAATCGGTCGGCACCTTTGGCTATGCCTTTGCCGACGTGCGGCCCGAGTTCCAGCGCAGCAAGGAAGATCTCACGATGGGGATCACCTATGTGCTGAACGAAGCACCGCGGGTCTATATCGAGAAGGTCGAGATCAACGGCAACACGCTGACCCAGGACAAGGTGATCCGCCGCGAGTTTCGCCTGGCCGAAGGCGACGCGTTCAACACCTTCCAGGTCAAGCGATCGACCAACAGGATCAAGTCGCTCGGCTATTTCCAGGAAAAGTTCGAGGTCGAGCAAAAGCCCGGCAGCGCGCCCGATCGCATCATTCTCGAGGCCAACGTCGAGGAGAAGCCGACCGGGCAGCTCCAGCTTTCAGCCGGGTTCTCGAGCCTCGAAAGCTTCATCCTCCAGGCTTCGATCCAGCAGAACAATTTCCGCGGCCGCGGCCAGACGGTCGGCGCAAGCATCAACTATTCGCGCTTCTCGCGCAGCGCCGAGCTCAGCTTCACCGAGCCCTACCTGTTCGACAAGAACGTCTCGGCCGGCGCCGACATCTATCGCCGCGACACCAACAGCTTCAACTTCGTCAACAGCAACCGCAACACGCTCTACAAGCAGACCACGACCGGATTCCAGGGCCGCGTGGGCGTGCCGCTTACCGAGTTCATCACCGCGGTGGGACGTTACACGTTCAACTACGACGACGTGACGCTCGATCGGAGCCAGTTCTTCACCCCCGACGCCAGCGGCAACCTGAGCTGCAACCCGTTGCTCGCTGGTCGATATCTGTGCGATGCGCTGGGCCAGCGGACCAGCTCGATCCTCGGGGCGTCGGTGATCTACGACACGCTCGACAACCGGGCCCGTCCGACCCGCGGGCAAACCGCGGTCCTCAGCGGCGATTTCGCCGGGCTGGGCGGGTCGGTCAAATACGCCCGCGCGCGCATCAACGCCGCGAAATACTGGCCGGTGCTGGGCAACTTCATTTTCTCGGTCTCGGGCGAAGGTGGTGTGATCAAGTCCCTCGAGAACCGCGCCGGAGCGGGAATCGACGATATCCGCCTGACCGACCGGTTCTATCTGGGCGAACCGCAAATGCGCGGCTTCGACATCCGCGGTGTGGGCCCGCGCGTGCTGCGCATACCTTTCATCGATACGAACGCGGATGGCATCCCCGATACGCTTTCGACCGATCGCAAGCAGTTCACCGACGACGCGCTGGGCGGCAAGTATTACTACCTTGCCCACGCCGAACTGGAGATCCCGCTGGGCTCTGGGGTCCGGGAACTCGGTTTGCGGCCCTCGATCTTTGCCGACGTCGGATCGCTATTCGGGATCAAGCGGCCCAACCTGCAAGTCAGTCCGCTGCCCAACGGAACTTTTCTGCCGCAGCGCGATAACAATGGCAATCCACTGTTCACCCAGATCGACATGGCCAGCGTAGTCGGCGGGGTCTGCACGCCTTCGGCCATTTCGACCGTCACCAACCCGACTAACCCCAACCCGCCATCGTGTCTTACCAGCGCGAACAACAGCGCCCTGGGCAACTCGATCCCGCCGTTCCAGGAGGTCTTCCTGGGTGACAGCATGAAGCCGCGCGTTTCGGTGGGCATCGGGGTCAACTGGAACTCGCCGTTCGGGCCGTTCCGCATCGATTTTGCCAAGGTGCTGCTCAAGCAGAAGGGCGATGACACCAAGGCCTTCACCTTCAACGTAGGAACCCAATTCTGATGAAGACTCTTTCCAAATCGCTTGTCACCGCGTCGCTGATGCTGGCCGGCTCGCAGTTCGTCGCGGTGGCTCCTGCCGCCGCCCAGGCGCTCAAGGGCGTTGCAGTCGCCAACCCGACCGCGATCGTCGCACTGTCCAACGCCTACAAGGTCGCCGAGCAACAGCGCCCCGTCACCTACAAGGCGCAGATCGATCAGGCTAACGCGCGCAAGACCCAGATCGAGGCGCAGCTCCGCCCACTGGCGACCAAGATCCAGGCCGATGCCCGCGCCGCCAACCCCAATCAGGCCGCGCTCCAGCAGCAATACAATCAGATCCAGCAGATCGAGCAGGCGGGCCAGAACGAGATCAACTCGATCCTCCAGCCGGTCGCGCTAAGCCGCGCCTATGTGGTCGAGCAAATCGGCGACAAGCTGGAGCAGGCTACGAAGAACGCGATGGCCAAGCAGAAGATCGAGATCCTGCTCGATTCGGGTTCGGTGATCAACGCGTCGGAAGCCTACAACCTCAACCAGGGGATCCTCAACGAGATCAATGCGCTGCTCCCCGCCGCGCAGCTCGTGCCGCCGGCCGGTTGGCTGCCGCGCCAGCAGCGCGAACAGCAGGCGCAGCAGCAACAGCAGGCCGCACCGGCCGCGGCCCCGCCGGCTCCGGGCGCCAAGCCCTCGGGTCGCTAGGCCCGCGAAGCCGGGGGCAGGGCATGAGCGAAGACACGCAGGAAACGGTCGCGGCGGGAGCTGCGCCCGTTTCGTTCGACATCCAGCGCGTGCTCCACACGCTGCCCCACCGCTATCCGCTGTTGCTGGTCGATCGGGTCGCCAGCCTGACGATCGGCGAGACGATCCATGCGGTCAAAGCGGTCACCTTCAACGAGCAGTTCTTCCAGGGCCACTTTCCCGGCCGCCCGATCATGCCGGGGGTGCTCCAGATAGAGGCGCTGGCCCAGGCTGCCGCGATCCTGGCGATCGAAACGCTCGAACTCGCGGGCAGCGGCAAGCTGGTCTATTTCATGGCGATCGAGGAAGCCAAGTTCCGCGCGCCGGTGGAACCCGGCGTGCTGCTCGACCTCCACGTCGGCTTCGTCCAGAAACGTGCACGCGTGTGCAAGTTCTGGGGCCGCGCCGAAGTCGATGGCAAGGTCACCTGCGACGTGAAGTTCACCGCGATGGTGGCCGACCCGCCAAGTTCGTGATCGCCGCCTTTCACCGTCGCCCCTGCGAAGGCAGGGGCCCAGCTAACCTCGCCCCCTCACGCTGACGTTGCTATCAGGCCGCAAACTCGGTTGGGCCCCTGCCTTCGCAGGGGCGACGGTAATCTTTACGAGTGGTCCCTCCGACGCGTTCTCCGGTTGCAAAGCCACCCACCTCCCGCTAAGCGCGCCGCTTCATTTCAGGCCGGTCGGAACCGGTCGCCAGACGAAAGCCCAGACCCATGAAGGCCGATCTCCACCCCGATTATCACACCATCAAGGTCCAGATGACCGATGGCACCACGTTCGAAACCCGCTCCACCTGGGGCAAGGAAGGCGATACGCTGGTGCTCGAAATCGACCCGACCAGCCACCCGGCGTGGACTGGCGACAACAAGCGCCTGCTCAACGAAGGCGGCCGCGTCGCCCAGTTCAACAAGCGCTTCGGCGGGTTGAGCCTCAAGAAGTAGGTCCGGCCCCGCGCGAATGTGAAAAAGGGCGACCGCGAGCCCGCCCTTTTTCGTAGGTGCCCGCCGCGCTCGCGGCGCAACGGATCGGGGGACGGATCGACCCGATCAGGATCGCCCCGTCCTCCCGTAACGTGGCCTAGCGGCGGGCGTCTGTCACCCGCACGATGCGACCGGTGCGCCGGTCGATCTGGTAGATACGGCCGTCATTGAAGCGATAGATGTAGCGCTGGGTGTCGCGATATTGAGCGCCGTAGTTGTCGGGCATACGACCATACTGGTTGTTATACTGCTGGCCCTGCTTCTTCGCCTGGCCCGGGGGCAGGCAGCCGTTGTTCTTGCGCGCAAGACCCGGAGGGCACCCGCGACCGTTGCGCCGATCATCGTCGTCCCAGCGATCGTCGCGGTCGTTCCAGCGGTTGTCGCGGTCGTCGCGGTCGCCCCAGCGATCTCCGCGACCATCGCGGTCGTCCCAGCGATCGCCGCGGTTGTAGCCCGCTTGCTGAATGCGGTTTTCGAGCTGGCGGAGACGCTGCTCCAGATCGTCGCGCTCGGCGCGGCTGAGTCCGCCGCTCCGGTAAGCCTGTTCGCGCTGTGCGATGTCGCGCAGTTCGTCCTGAAGCCGTGAAGCTTGCGACTGCGATATCTCGCCACGCTGGAGAGCGTTCTGGATGCGGTTGTTGAGTTCGTTGAGGCGGGCGTCGATGCTCCCCCCCAGATTGCCCCCAAAGATGCCTGCCATGCCCTGACGCAAGATTTCACCAACTTGCGCAGAGGCCGGCACGGATGCAGTCAGTGCCGCAATCGCAGCGGTTGCCAGTAAAAACTTCTTCATCAAATCACTCCTGTTGCCCGTCGTGCTGCAACTATGGAGAATATCCGATGCGTGATGCCTGAACCGAGGGTGCGGCACACGTTAATCGCCCGCGGTATTATTTTTCTTCATGCGCAATTTGTTCCCGCAGGCCAAAAAAATCCGGTAATTAATTTCTAGATGAACTATTTATTTTATCAGGCTGCAAGAAGAAGGTACAGGACGTGGGGGATCACGTCTTTGGCTTGGGTTGAGCCATCACCCCCACGGCTTCTCCCGGTACCACTTGGTGATCACGTACTTCAGCCCCTTCCGCACCTTCATCCCGTGGTGAAGCGTCGCGGGGTTGAGACTGCCGTCCGAGCGGCGGTTGTTCCAGGCGAGGAGCTTGCCGGTTTCGGGCTGGACGGTCTTGTCGATCACCTTGAACCGGGTCGCGCCGCCGGCCTCGGGCTGGTTGAGGTAGATCATCAGGGTCCAAGTGCGGTTGCCCGCGACCGAGCAGAACTTGGCGAAGTCCTGCCCGCCCGGTTCGAAATAGTCGGTGTGAGCCTTGAACTCCTGTCCGACCTCGTAGCGCTGCCCTTGCAACGGTTCGCCATAGGCCGGATCGATCCCGCTCCACGCGCTCAGCAGCGCGTCGAGACCGGCGACTTCGGGCATCGAATGGTCGAGATCGCAAGTCTCGCTGGTTCGGAAATAGTGGTCGCCGTTGGGATCGGCGATGGTCGAGGGTCGCCGGTTGACGTCGATGAGAGCGCACAACCGGGCGCAGAACGCCGGGTCGAGGAACTGCTTGACGATATACAGCTCCAGCCGCGGGTTCGGCACCCGCTGGACGCCAGGATTGCTCACGATGCGTTGCGCGGTGGTATCGGGCGCGTGGGTGGCGTAAGCGCTGGCCATGGCGCGAGATTAGCCGAGTGAAGCACCCGATGTCACGATCCGTCAGACAACCGAGCAAGGTTGTCTTCCCTGCCCGGGAGGGAGGTTTCAGCCTCGTCGAGATGATGGTCGTGCTGTTCTTGATGGGGCTGCTCGCCGGTGTGGTGGTTCTCTCGCTTCCCGGCGATGCCAGCGCGCTGCGCGAAGAGGCGGAGCGTTTCGCCGCGCGGACCGTGGCGGCCCGCGATGAGGCGATTTCGGGGGCGCGACCGGTCGCAGTGGTGGTCGGGCGCGCGGGGTATTACTTCGAACAGCGGCGCGACGGGGCCTGGCTGCCGCTCGATCCGGGGCGCTTCGGGCTGGTGGCGTGGAAGGATGGCACCGCGGCGAGCGTCACCGGCGCACCTACCGAGCGAGCGGGGGCAAAGGGCGCGCAACCCGGCGCCACGCCCGAACGCCAGCGGCTGGTGTTCGATCCGGTGGGGCTGGCCGGCAGCGAGGCGCGCGTAAGGCTCGCCCGCGGCGCCGATGCACTGGCGGTGAGCGTGGCGCGCGACGGAACGGTGAGGCTCGATGCAGGCTAAACCACAGAACGGCTTCACCCTGATCGAGATGCTGGTCGCGCTGGCGGTGTTCGCCATCGCCGCGCTCACCCTGCTCAGGATGGAAGGCGCGAGCATCGCGCGCACCGCCGATCTCGACCAGCGCCTGCTGCGCGAGGTGGTCGCACAGAACCTCGCGACCGAGTGGCTGACCGATCCGGCACCGCCAGCCTTGGGCGACGTCAACGGCCAGGTGACCAACTTGGGCCGTGCCTTCGCCTTCGCCCGCCACGTCGAGCCGATGTCCGACGCCGGGGTGATCCGGGTGGTGGTCTCGGTCCGCGAAGTCACCCCCGGTGCGCGGAGCCAGGCGTTCACGCTCGAATTCCTTCGCCCGGGGGGCTTGTGATGCGCCAGCAAGAGCGCGGCTTCACCCTTGTCGAAATGCTGATCGCGCTGGCGATCTTCGCGGTAATCGCGGGTGGGGCGCTGATGCTGCTGCGCTTCAGCGTCGATGCCGAGGCGGCGAGCCGGAACAAGACCCAGCAGATCGCTTCCATGCGCCGCTTCCTCAGCGTGTGGAACGCCGATCTGGCGCAAGCGGTGCCGCGCCCGACCCGCGATGCGGCGGGAGCAGCGGGGGCCGCGCTCGATGCTCCCACGGGGGCACCCGATGGCGTGGTCCTGCGCCTTACCCGCGGCGGCTGGAGCAACTACGACGGAGCGCCGCGGCCCAGTCTTCAGCGCGTCGAGTACCGCTGGCAGGGCGGCAAGCTGGCGCGCGCGGGCTATCCGTTTCTCGACGGCGCACGACCCGATGCGGCCGCGCCGCTGGCCGATTCTGCCGGCCCCCCGCAACTGCGCTTCCGCACGCAGGACGGGAACTGGCAGGACCGCTGGGAACCCCAGCGCAGTACCGAACTGCCGGTGGCGATCGAACTCAACCTTCCACAACCTGGCGGGCAGGTCTTGCGCGTGGTGGCGCTGGTCGGGGCTAATTACCAGTGAGGCTCCCGCCGGACAACGAGCGCGGCGCCGCGCTCCTCTCCGTCCTCCTCCTCGTCGCGGTGATGGCCGTGATCGCGGCGGTGATGCTCGAACGCCTCAACCTCGCCACCCGCCTCGCCGCGAACAGCCAGGCGATGACCCAGGCGCGGTTCTATGCGCTGTCTGCCGAAAGCCTGGCGACCGCGCGGATCAAGGCGCTGGTCGCGTCCAGCCCCGATCGCACCGCCGATCCACGCGGCCTGCTCGGGCGCGAATTCGCCATGCCGCTGGCGGCGGGGGTGGTGGTCGCGCGGGTCGATGATGCGGGCAACTGCTTCAACCTCAACTCGCTGGTCGAAGGTCAGGAAGGCAACTTCACGCTGCGCCCGGTGGCTCTGAGCCAGTTGCGCGCGCTGATGGAGAGCCTGGCGATTCCCTCCGCCGAGGCGATTCCGCTGTCCGATGCGATGGCCGACTGGATCGACAGCGACGACATTCCGGCACCCAACGGCAGCGAAGATCAGTACTATCAGGGGCTGCCGGTACCTTACCGCACCGCCGGGCGGCTGGTGACAGATCCGGGCGAAATGCGCGCGGTGCGCGGGATGACCCCGGCGTATTACACCCGCCTGCGCCCGTGGCTGTGCGCGCTGCCCGGAGCCGAGCTTTCGCCGATCAACGTCAACACCTTGCGCCCCGATCAGGCGCGGCTGATCGCGATGCTCAGCCCGGCGACAATCGACGTGCGCCGCGCCCAGTCGATCATCGCCCAGCGGCCTCCGACCGGAGTCGCGTCGGCCGCGGACTTCCTGCGGCCCTTCGCTGCTGGCGGTCAGACGCTGGGGCCCGAGCCGATCGGCCAGCTCAAGGTCACCAGCCGCTGGTTCCTGATCGACCTGCAAGTAGCGGTCGATTCGATCCGGTTGGATGAACAGGCTCTGGTCGATGTCGGGGTCAATCCGCCGCGAGTGGTCGGTCGCAGTTGGGGCGATCGCGAAAGTCGCTAGATTTGAGGCGAGTAATATTGTTACGCGACGGACCAAATGTCGCAACTTTCGCTTTGCTTTGGCGAGGGCTTGTGCAATGGCGCGGCCCCGTTCCAATCGCCGCTTGACGGCGGGGAACGTGCCCGCAAAAGCGCCCGCTTCGGCGGGTGCGCCGGGATATGGCGATCGTAGCTCAGTTGGTTAGAGCGCCGGCTTGTGGTGCCGGAGGTCGGGGGTTCGAGACCCCTCGATCGCCCCATTTCTCCTGCACCGGCACTGACTTGCACAAGGAACTGCCGTGCCAGCTTTCTGGACCGAATCCGACTTCGACGATCACGAGAGCGTGAGCCTCGTTCGCGACCGCGCTTCGGGGCTGACGGCGATCTTTGCGATCCATTCGACCTTTCTCGGCCCCGCCGCGGGGGGGACGCGGTTCTGGCACTATGCCGACCCGGCGCTGGCGATGCGCGACGCGCTGCGGCTGTCGCGCGGGATGAGCTACAAGAACGCGATGGCCGAACTGCCGATGGGCGGGGGCAAGGCGGTGATCCTGGCCGATGCACCCGACAAGAATGGTGGGCACACCAAGACCCCCGAGATGCTCGCCGCGTTCGGCGATGCGGTAGAGGCTCTGGGCGGGCGTTACGTGACCGCCGAGGACGTCGGGATCAGCGAGGCCGACATGGTCGCGGTTGCCAGGCGCACACGCCATGTCTCGGGTCTTCCAGCCGGGGATAGCTCCGCGGGCGGCGATCCCGGGCCGTTCACCGCGATGGGCATCTATCACGGGATCAAGGCCGCGGTGGCGCACAAGCTGGGCAAGGACAGCGTCGACGGCGTCCATGTCGCGGTGATGGGCACCGGCAGCGTCGGCGGCGGGGTGGCGCGCTTGCTGCACCGCGATGGCGCGCGGCTGACGTTGGCGGATGTCAACGAAGACCGGGCCAGAACGCTGGCCAGGGAACTCGACGCCGCGGTCGTCGCGCCCGACGCGATCATGGGCGTCGCCTGCGACGTGTTCAGCCCCAACGCGCTCGGCGCTATCCTTGACGACGCCGGCATCGCCCGGCTCGATTGCGCGGTGGTGGCGGGCGGGGCGAACAACCAGCTCGCGCGGCCCGAGCACGGCGCGGCCCTGGCAGATCGCGGTATTCTCTATGCGCCTGACTATGTGATCAACGCGGGCGGGATCATCTCGGTCACGCTCGAACACCTCGCCCGCCAGAACGGCGCGCACTGCGATATCAACGAGGTGCGCAAGCGGCTCGCGCAGATTCCTGATCGGCTGATGGCGATCTGGGAGGAAAGCGAGTCGACTCACGTCTCGCCCGACGTCGTCGCCGACCGCATGGCGCAAAAGCTCATCGGCCGCTGATCGCAACCCGCTTGCCGCGTTCGCCGGGGCGTGGCAGAGCAGCGCCCAGCCGGTGGCGGGGGTCGCCGGATTGATCTGAAAGACAATTCCCGCGCCTCATGCACGGTTTTGCCAATCCCGCCCGGTTCCTGCGCATCGCGCGCTGGCTGACGCCGTTGCTGTTCGGCCTCGGCCTTCTGCTCGCGGGGGGGGCGTTGGCGTGGGGACTTACCCAGGTCCCGCCCGACCGCCTGATGGGCGAAACCGTCCGCATCCTCTTCATCCACGTACCCTCTGCCTGGCTGGGCATGGCTGGGTGGACCACGATCGCCATCGCGAGCCTGGTAGAACTTGTCTGGCGGCACCCGCTGGCGGGAATCGCGGCGCGTGCCGCGGCGGTGCCGGGCGCCACCTTCACCGCGATCTGCCTCGCCACCGGATCGATCTGGGCGCGGCCCACGTGGGGCACCTGGTGGGTGTGGGACGGGCGGCTGACCAGCTTCCTCGTTCTGCTGTTCCTGTACTTCGGCTATATCGCGCTGGCCGGAGCTGCGCAGAAGGATGCGGCGGGCGGCGCGGGCGGCAGCCGCGTGATCGCGATCTTCGGACTGGTCGGCGCGATCAACATCCCGATCATCAACCGTTCGGTGGTGTGGTGGAACAGCCTCCACCAGCCGCCCTCGATCACGATGGGCAAGTCGAGCATCGATGCGACGTTTCTCGTTCCGCTGCTGATCGCCGCGCTGGGTTTCAGCCTGCTGTTCGGCGGGGTGGTGCTGGCGCGAATGCGCACGCTGCTTGCGGAAATCCAGACCGAGGCGCGCCTGCGCCGCAAGGCGATTGCCTGATCGGATGGCGGAGGGACTCGATCAGTGGCAGTTCGTTATTGCCGCCTATGCGGTGGGCGTGGCCGGTACGCTAAGCTTGGCCGGCTGGGCGTGGACGGCGATGCGCCGCGCCGAACGCCGCCGCGACGAAGCGAGGGATAGATGAGCGCGATCAAGCCCAAGCACCAGCGGCTGGTTCTGCTGACGATCGCGCTGGTCGCGCTGATCGGCGCGGGGCTGCTGGCGGCCTGGGCGCTGCGCAATCAGGCCGCTTACTTCTACGTCCCCGCCGACATCGTCGCCGACCCGCCCGAGGCCGGACGCGCGGTGCGGTTGGGGGGGATGGTCGAAAAGGGTTCGATCAAGACCGCGCCCGACGGGGTGACGATCGACTTCGTGGTAGAGGATGGCAAGGCCCGCGTGCCGGTGCGGTTCCGCGGGATTACTCCCGATCTGTTCATTGAAGGATCGGGCGTCGTCGCCGAAGGACGGATGGAACCGGGCGGACGGTTCGTCGCCGACAACCTGCTGGCCAAGCACGACGAAAACTACGTCCCGCGTGAAATGGCCGAGATGACCAAGGCGCAAGCAACCGCAACGGTAGCCGAAACCCGATGACAAGAGCGCCGAAATGATCGCCGAACTCGGCCTTGCGATGCTTTGGCTGGCGAGCGCGCTGGCGCTGCTCCAGCTGGTCGCGGGCGCGCTGGCGCTGACCAAGCGCGGGCGCGAACTGGCGGGGATCGTCCGTCCGGCGGCAGTCATTCAGGGCGTGCTGAGCGCGGGCTCGTTCCTGGCGCTGATCGCGCTGTTCCTGCGCACCGACCTGTCGGTCAAGCTGGTCGCGACCAACAGCCATTCGCTAAAACCCTTCATCTTCAAGCTGGCCGGCACGTGGGGCAACCACGAAGGGTCGATGCTGCTGTGGGTCACCGTCATGGCGATGGCCGGCGGATTCATCGCGCTGTTCGAAAGGCGTCTGCGCGATGACACGATGCTCGCTACGCTGGCCGGGCAAGCCTTTGTCAGCCTCGGGTTCTACGCATTCCTGCTGCTCTCCTCGAACCCGTTCGAGCGGCTGGCCGTGCCCCCGCCCGAGGGCAACGGGCTCAACCCGCTGCTCCAGGACATCGGCCTCGCGTTCCATCCGCCGACGCTCTACCTCGGCTATGTCGGACTTTCGATCGCGTTCAGCTTCGCGATCGGCGCGCTGGTCACCCGCGACGTCGGCCCCGCGTTTGCCCGCGCGATGCGGCCGTGGGTGCTGGGGGCGTGGATATTCCTCTCGCTCGGCATCACCGCGGGATCGTACTGGGCTTACTACGAGCTCGGCTGGGGCGGCTGGTGGTTCTGGGATCCGGTCGAGAACGCCAGCCTGATGCCGTGGCTCGCGGCGACCGCGTTGCTCCATTCGTCGACCGTGCTCGCCGCGCGCAACGCCTTGCGCGCGTGGACGGTCATGCTCGGCGTGGTGGCGTTCTCGATGTCGATGATCGGCACCTTCCTCGTCCGTTCGGGCATCCTGACCAGCGTGCACGCCTTCGCGGTCGATCCCGAGCGCGGCAGCTTCATCCTGGCACTGCTGGCGATCTACATCGGCGGCGCGCTGGCGCTGTTCGCCACCCGCGCCGCGACGATCACCGAAGGAGCGCGCTTTGCTGTGACCAGCCGCGAGGCGGCGCTGGTGGTCAACAACGTGATGCTGTCGGCCATCCTCGGCATCGTCCTGCTCGGCACGCTCTATCCGCTGCTGACCGAGGCGTTCGGCGAGAAGGTCTCGGTCGGCCCGCCCTATTTCAACCCGATCGGAGCGATATTCTTCGTGCCGATGCTGATCGTCATGGCCATCGGGCCTATGTTGCGCTGGCGCGATGATCGCGCCGGGCGGATCAGCGGCAAGCTGGCGTTGCCGGCGCTCGCCGCGGCGCTGACCGCGCTTGGGCTCGTCTCGTTCGCGCCGACGATCAAGCCGCTGCCGTTCCTCGGGATGGCGCTCGCTGCCGGCCTGGCGGTGGCCAGCGTGCTGCCGCTGGTGGGCCGCGATCTGCGGCGCACCCCGCTGCCGGTTTACGGAATGGTCGTCGCGCACCTCGGGATCGCGGTCGCGCTGTTCGGGGTGGGCAGCGACAGCGCGTTCTCGATCGAGAAGCTGGTCGCCTCGCGCGCCGGGGAGAGTCACAAGGTCGGGCCGTGGCAGGTGACCTTGCGCAGTATCGAGCCTGTGGCCGGCCCGAACTGGACCGCGCTCGAGGCGACTCTCGCCGCGACTTACGACGGGGGCAGGCTCAGCCTGCTGCGCACCCAGTCGCGCAACTTCACCACCCCGCCGCAGCTGACCAACGAAAGCGCGTTGCACACCCGGTGGAACGGGCAACTGTACGTGGTGCTGGGCGAGGAGGCCGACGACGGGCGCTGGCAGCTGCGGCTGTGGTGGAAGCCGTTCGTCCCGATGATCTGGTACGGCGGGCTGCTGGTCGGGCTGGGTGGGCTGCTCGCGCTGATCGGGCGGGTGGCGCGGGACATGAAGCGCAGCCGCGCCGAGGACAAGATCGCCTATCGCCGCGCGAGGCAGGGCCGATGAGCGACCCTACCCCGACGAGGCGCAATGGCCTGTGGCTGTGGCTGCCGCTGGCGCTTTTCTTCGGGTTTTTCGTCCTGGTGATGTTCGGGCTGCTCCGCCCGGCCGACCGCAATGTGGCGAGCGCGTTCGTCGGCAAGCCGCTGCCCGCGTTCGACTTGCGCCCTGCCGTGCCCGAACGGCCCGGTCTCAGGGCCGCGGACATGGCGACCGGCCAGCCACGCCTGCTCAACGTCTTTGCCAGCTGGTGCATTCCCTGCGCGGCCGAGGCGCCCCAGCTTGCCGCGCTGGCGCAGCAGGGGGTCGCGATCGACGGGGTTGCGATCCGCGATCGCCAGGAAGACGTCCAGCGCTTCCTCGCCCAGTACGGCAACCCGTTCGCGCGAATCGGTGCGGACGACGTCAGCGCGGTCCAGCTTGCGATCGGCAGTTCGGGCGTGCCCGAAACCTTCGTGATCGATGGCAAGGGCGTGATCCGCCACCAGCACATCGGCGACATCCGGGCTGAGGATGTGCCGATGCTGCTCGAGAAGCTGCGGGAGGCGGGGAGATGATCACACCACTTACTTTCCCCGTCGCCCCTGCGCAGGCAGGGGCCTATCCAACGGTAGCGCCGGTGCGGCCACGTTGCATCGATAAGGAGAGCTTATCTAGGCCCCTGCCTGCGCAGGGGCGACGGACATTGGTTTGGTTGATGGTTGCGATGATGGGGTTGTTTGCAGCCACCCCCGCCACTGCCCAGGATCTCCTCCCGCCTGCGCCCTACGCATACAAGCAGCTCGACGATCCCGCGCAGGAGGCCAAGGCGCTGGCTTTGATGGAGACGCTGCGCTGCCTCAAGTGCCAGTCGCAGTCGATCGCGGATTCGGATGCGCCGATGGCCGGAGACATGCGCCATCAGGTGCGCGAGCGGATTGCTGCGGGCGAGCAGCCCGAGGCGATCCGCCAGTGGCTGGTCGAGCGCTATGGCGATTACGTCACCTACACCCCGCAGGTCCGCGCGCTGACCGCCCCGCTGTTCGCCGCCCCGCTGGTGTTTCTGCTGGTTGCCGCGCTGCTGCTGCGGCGGCGCTTCCGCAAGACCCGGGGGGGCAAGCCATGACCTGGGTGTTGATCGTGCTGGTCGCCATGGCGGTGTTCGTTGCGCTGGTCAGGCTGCTCAAGCTGCCACGCGGTGGTTGGGAATGGACTGGTGCCGCGCTGCTGTTGGGACTTGCGGGATATGCACTGCAAGGGTCGCCGGGCCAGCCAGGAGCGCCCAAGCCGCCCGTCGAGAACGCGGGCACCGCCGATGCCGCGCTGATCGCGCAGCGCCAGGCAATGGGCAGTGCGTTCGGATCGGGGCAGAGCTGGCTGATCGTCGCCGACGGGCTTAGCCGCCAAAGCCAGTTCGGGGCCGCCGCGCAAGTCCTGCGCACCGCGATCCGGCAGAACCCGCGCGATGCCGATCTGTGGGTCGCGCTGGGCAACGCGCTCGTCGGCCACAGCAACGGTTTCATCAGCCCGGCCGCACAATTCGCCTTCCAGCGCGCCGCGACCCTGTCACCGCAACACCCCGGCCCGCCGTTTTTCATGGGGTTGGCGCTGGCCCAGTCGGGGCGACTGGCCGAAGCGCGGGCGATCTGGGGCGCGTTGCTCGAACGCGCTCCGAAGGATGCCAGCTATCGCCTCGATCTCGAAGCACGGCTGGCGCGGCTCGATGCTATGATCGCAGCGCAGGGCGCGGCTTCTCCGGTGGCGGGTGCGGCACCAACGCCCTGATGCACCGTCGAGGAACCGTTGCATTGCCGTCCCGTTTCAGCGGAGCATCATTGCACATGGGGTTGTTGCGGCCCATTGGCGGTGCTGCTAAGCGCCGCCGTCCATTTCGCGGCACTCGGGTCGCTTGGGGGGCCAGGACGCAATGAGCGACGCCGTCACCACCCCTGAACCGGGCGAATCGTCGCCGCCGACCGGGCACGGCCACGGCCATGCGCACGGCGGTCCCGTGCTGAAGATGGCGGTCGGTGCGATCGGCGTTGTCTTCGGCGACATCGGCACCAGCCCGCTTTATGCGCTGCGCGACACCTTTGCCGGGCATCATCCGCTGCCGCTCGACCGGCTCCACGTGTTCGGCATCATCAGCCTGATGTTCTGGTCGATGATGATCATCGTCACGCTCAAGTACGTGACCGTCATCATGCGCGCCGACAACAAGGGCGAGGGAGGCAGCCTGGCGCTGCTGGCGCTGATCAACAAGAGCACGCCAGGAAGGCGCTGGTCGGGCGGAATCATCCTGCTGGGCGTCTTCGCGACCGCGCTGTTCTATGGCGACAGCATGATCACCCCGGCGGTGTCGGTGCTGGGCGCGATCGAGGGTATGGCGGTCTACCAGCCCGGCCTTGCGCCACTGGTCGTGCCGCTGGTGGTGGGCATCCTCGTCTTCCTGTTCTTCATCCAGAGCCGCGGAACCGCGCGCGTCGCCACGTTCTTCGGCCCGATCATGCTTGTGTATTTCGCGGTCATCTCCGTGCTCGGGGTGGTATCGATCCTCCAGATGCCGTCGGTGGCCTGGGCGCTGAGCCCGCACTACGCGGTACAGATGTTCATCGCCGATCCGTTTCGCGGCTTTCTGGCGATGGGTGCGGCGGTGCTGGCGGTGACCGGGGCCGAGGCGCTCTATGCCGATATGGGTCACTTCGGCCGCGCGCCAATCCGGTTCTCGTGGTTGTGGTTCGTATTGCCCGCGCTCACCCTGAACTATCTCGGCCAGGCCTCGTTGCTGATGCGCGATCCGGCCAGCCTTGAGAGCCCGTTCTATTTCCTGGCCCCCGAATGGTTCCAGTATCCGCTGCTGATCATCGCCAGCCTGGCCGCTATCATCGCCTCGCAGGCGGTGATCTCCGGCGCCTTTTCAGTCACCCAACAGGCGATCCAGCTCGGCTTTATCCCGCGCATGACGATCAAGCACACCAGCGAGACCGCGGCGGGGCAGATCTACATCCCGGTGATCAACTGGGCGCTGATGATCGCGGTGATCCTGCTGGTTCTGGTGTTCCAGCGCTCTTCGAACCTGACCGCGGCTTATGGCATCGCGGTGACCGGTGCGATGATGATCGACAACTTCCTGCTGGCCGTGGTGCTGTTCCAGCTGTGGAAATGGAAGCCGTGGATGTCGGTCCCCCTGCTGGCGGCGTTCTTCCTGCTCGACGCGGCCTATCTGTCGGCCAACCTGACCAAGATCCCCGATGGCGGCTGGGTGCCGCTGGTCATGGGACTGGGCATCTTCACCTTGCTGACCACCTGGTCGCGCGGGCGCACGTTGATGCGGCAGAACATGGCCGAGGGGGCGATCCCGATCGAGGTGTTCACCAAGAGCGCGCACAGCAGCGCGGCGCGCGTGGGGGGGACCGCGATCTTCATGGCCTCGACCGCGTCGGGGGTGCCGTCGGCGCTGCTCCACAACATCAAGCACAACAAGGTGCTGCACGAACGCGTGGTGGTGCTGACCGTGGCGATCCAGGACGTGCCTTATGTCGAGGAAAGCGAGCGTTTCGAGATCAAGGATCTTGGCCAGGGCTTCTACCGGATGACGATGCGCTTCGGCTTCCTCGAGGAGACCGACGTCCCCGCCGCTCTGGCGCGCGTCACGGTGTGCGGTGCGCCGTTCGAGATGATGAAGACCAGCTTCTTCCTATCGCGACAGACGCTGATCACTTCGTCCAAGCCGGGCATGGCGATCTGGCGCGAGAAGCTGTTTTCGTGGATGCTGCGCAACGCCGCCAGCGCGATGGAATTCTTCCGACTGCCCACCAACCGGGTGGTCGAGCTGGGCAGCCAGATAGAAATTTAGCCAATCAGCCGCAATTTACGGAGTACCCATGTCCAAGACGATCGACCTGAAGCTGACCGAAGAAGAGGTCGAGATGCTGATCGACGCGCTCGAAGTTGACCAGGAAGGCTATATCGAAGCCGCCAAGGAAGCCCGCGGCAACAACAACCGCGAGGATGTCGCCACCTTCACCGAGGCCGGCGAACGGATCGCGGCGCTGATGGCCAAGCTGCGCCCGCTGGTGGAGTAGGGCTTGGCCTCAGGTCATGCCGTGTTCGAACGGGATGGCTGACGGAGGCCCTTGCGGAAGACGAACGAGTTCATTTAGCGCAGCTCCCTGCTCGTATTGTTCGAGCAAGCGATCGGGATCGTATTCGACCCCGATCGGATTGGCGGCAAAGGCTTCGCTTGCCATGTAGGCGTTCGCATCGGCGACCGTGCCGCAATCGACCTGGAACTCCATGCGATTGCCATCGGGATCCTTGTAATAGAGCGATAGCGTGGTGCCGTGGTGGACCGGCCAGTATGGCGTGATCCCGGCTGCCTTGAGTCGCGCATAGAGCGCCATCAACGCGCCAGCGTCGGCATAAGTATAGGCCACATGATTGACGCCGATGTCGCCGCGCTCGCCCGGATTCTCGCTGTCCGGCTTGAGCAGCGAGAGGTTGGCGAAGGCGAAGCGGTGATGCTCGTCATCGTAGGTCATGAAGGCCAGCGCCGGGTTTTGGTGCACCACCTCGGCTTCGAACACCGTTCGATACCACGCGATCATTTCGTCGAAACGGCGCGTCTGGTAGACGACATGCGCAAACTTCACCGGTTTGGTCACGTCCCTCTCCTCGCTTGCCGTTCGCCGGTTCGCCTCACCCCCCCAGGTTGGCGCTGACCATGCAGTAGAGCATCGGCAGCGACAGCAGCAGGTTGGTGCGGCTGGCGGCCAGCGCGCGGGGCGCGGCGGCGGCCTTTTCTTCGGCGCTTGCTTCGACGATGCCGAGGATCTTCTTCTGCGCGGGCCAGATGATGAACCACACGTTGAAGGCCATGATCAGCCCCAGCCACATGCCGAGACCGATCATGTTGATCCCGTCCGCACCGGTGCCGCCGAAGGTCAGCGCCTGCGCGCCGTAGCCGTTGTGGAAGGCGATGATCAGGCCGAACAGCACGGTCAGCGCCGCGGCCCAGCGGAAGAAGAAGAATACGGTGGGGGCGATGTGCCCGGTTATCGCGGGCTTCAGTTCGGCCGGGATCTTGGGCATCGTCGGCACCTGAACGAAGTTCAGGTAATAGAGCAGGCCGATCCACAGGATTCCAAAAAACGAATGCAGCCAGCGAAATACATCATCGGTGATGGACCTTGCGTCGTCCCCGGTCCAGCCGGTGAACGCCATCATCACCACGATCGCGAGTACCAGACCCGTGACCAGCACCAGATGCAGATTGCCGAAAAACTTGCCCATTTCCATTCCCCCTTGGCGTCGCGCCCGGTGACGTCCAGACGGCGCAGCGCTGCGCCCCTAGCATAATGTCACAGGTTTGAGGGGTTCATCAACCCTGCGGCGGGGTTGTTTCCACTTCGACTTTGTCCTCGGCGCCCAGCCCGTGGCGCAGGAGCATCGGAATCTGCGAGAAAGTGAACAGGAACGAGGCGATCGACACGCCCCACAGCTTGGCCTGAAGCCAGCCGTCGAAGCTCAACCATTGGCGCAGCACTTCGTTGGCGATGGCCAGGAAGACGAACCACAAGGCCCAGTTGCGCGAAAGCTTGAGCCATCCCGCGTCGTCGAGCCCCTCGAACGCCGACTGGAGCAGATACTTGAGCATCGCCTTGCCGCGAAGCAGCCCGCCGAACAGCGTGGCGGCGAAGAACAGGTAGATGATCGTCGGCTTGACCTGGATGTAGAACGGATCGTTGAGCCATACGGTCACCGATCCGAAGCCGATGATCAGCACCGACGATAGCCACAGCATGGGCGAAACCTTGCCCAGCCGCCATTTCGACACGACCAGCGCGATGACGGTGGCGACCATGAACGCCAGCGTGCTCTTGGTCACCGCGATGACCTCACCCACCCCGCCGCCCTCGTCGGGCTTGGCCCAGCGGTAGGCGAGGAAGAACACCAGCAGCGGGCCGTAATCGACCACGAGGTTGAGCCACGAGGATTTGGGTTTGGCCTTCGTTTCGCTCATCGCCCAACCCCTGCAATCACTTTGGCCAGCAAATCCGGATCGAACGGGCGCAAGTCGTCGATCCGCTCGCCCACTCCGATCGCGTGGATCGGCAAGCCGTACTGCTCGGCCGCGGCGACCAGCACCCCGCCGCGCGCGGTGCCGTCGAGCTTGGTCATGATCAGCCCGGTCACGCCTGCAACTTCCTTGAAAATCTCGATCTGCTGCAACGCGTTCTGGCCGTTGGTGGCATCGAGCACCAGCACCACGTCATGCGGTGCCTCCGGGTTCAATCGACCCAGAACGCGGCGGATCTTGGCCAGTTCCTCCATCAGCTCGCGCTTGTTCTGCAAGCGGCCCGCGGTATCGACGATCAGCACGTCGATCCCCTTGGCGGTTGCCTCGCGCACCGCATCGAACACGATTCCCGCCGGATCGCCCCCCTCGGCACCCGCGACGACCGGCACCCCGACCCGCTCGGCCCAGACCCGCAGCTGGCCGATCGCGGCGGCGCGGAAAGTGTCCCCCGCGGCGAGCATCACGCTATAGTCCTGCTCCTGGAACAGGTGCGCGAGCTTGGCGATGGTGGTGGTCTTGCCGCTGCCGTTGACCCCGATCGTCAGGATCACCTGCGGGCGGGGGAAGGCGACGATCTCGAGCGGTTTGGCCACCGGGCGCAGGATCGTGGCGATCTCGTCGGCCACCGCCTGCCGGATCGCGGCATCGTCGAGCCCGCGTTCGAAGCGTTCGATCGCCAGCTTGTCGCGGATGCGTGCCGCGGCGCGCGGGCCGAGGTCGGACAGGATCAGCGCGTCCTCAAGTCCGTCGAGCTGGGCGTCGTCGAGCTTCGCCTTGGTGACGATGCCCGAAAGGTTCTCGGTCAGGCGTTCGGAGGTCTTGCGGAAGCCGCCGAACAGGCGGTCGGCCCAGCTTTCGCCGCTCATGCCGCTTCGCCTACAAGCAGGTCGTCGCACACGCCGCCAGCCCGCAGCATGACGATGGAGCCCGGCCGCGTGCCGGCGGGAAGGCGGAAGCGCGCGAAATCGGGGGCGTGGCCGGTGCCGTCCTGTTCGGCAAGCACGGGTTCGACTGCGCCGGCCTTGGTGGCGAGCCACCGTTCGCGGCGCGCCGCTACCGCACTGCGCAATTCGGCGGCACGTTCGCGCACCATCACCGGATCGACTTGCGGCATCCGCGCCGCCGGGGTGCCGGGGCGCGGCGAATAAGGGAAAACGTGACCGTGGACGATGTCGCATTCCTCGATCAGCGATAGGTTGCGCGCGTGCGCCTCCGGGCTTTCGGTGGGAAATCCCGCAATGATGTCGGCGCCGATCGCGATGCCCGGGCGCGCCGCTTTGAGCCGCTCGACCAGCGCGATGGCGTCTCCGCGCAGATGGCGGCGCTTCATCCGCTTGAGCACCAGATCGTCGCCCGATTGGAGCGATAGGTGGACGTGCGGCATGACCCGCTGTTCGCCAGTGATCAATTCGAACAGCAGCGGATCGATCTCGACCCCGTCGAGCGAGGACAAGCGCAGACGGTGCAGGGCGGGAACCTTCGTGAGGATCGCTTCGACCAGCGTGCCGAGGTTGGGCGAAGCATAGCTCGTCAGATCGACCCCGGTCAGCACCACTTCGGCCACCCCAGCCTCCGCCAGCGCCGCGACTTCGGCAATCACGTCATCAACCGGCCGCGAGCGGCTCGGCCCTCGGCCCTGCGGGATGATACAGAAGGTGCAGGAATGATCGCAGCCGTTCTGTACGGGTACGAAGGCGCGCGTGTGGACCCGGTCATGGATAGGCGCTGTGGCGCCATCCGGCTTATCGACGTTGAGGATGAGTTCGTCCGCCAGCGCGCCGAACCCCTTGGGATCGATCGTTGCGGCGCAACCCGTGGCGATGACCCGCATACCCCTGTTGCGCGCATGGCGGATCGCGCGGCGACTTTGCCGCACGGCTTGCGCGGTGACCGCGCAAGTGTTGACCAGCACGGTGTCGCGATGGCCGCCCAAGGCCACGGCCAGCCGCGCGCTTTCGGCATGGTTGAGCCGGCAGCCCAACGTAACGACCGACAATCCGCTCATCCCGCGTAATCGGCCAGGTCGAAGCTGCCGCGGAAGCTTTCGTTGGCCGAGCCGCTCATCCGCACCGCGCCCGCCATCGGCCAGGCGATCTGAAGCGAACCGCCGGGCAGATCTACGGTCACTTCGCGCGGCATCAGCCCGCGGCGGATCGCGGCGACGGCGGTTGCGCAGGCGCCGGTGCCGCAGGCCCGGGTCAGCCCCGCCCCGCGCTCCCACACGCGCAATTTGACCCGGCCGGGGCCGGCTATCGTGGCGACGTTGATGTTGACGCGCTCGGGAAACAGCGGATCGTGCTCGATCAGCGGACCCAGCCTTTCGAGATCGACCGCGTCGCAATCGGGTACGAAGAACACCACGTGCGGGTTGCCGACGTTGACCGCGCAGGGGCTTTCCAGATCCTCCCAGCCGACCGGCAGCGCCAGCGTATCCATTGCATAGGCGAGCGGGATGTCCTGCCATTCGAAGCGCGGCTTGCCCATATCGATGGTCGCACCACCGGGCTCGGGTTCCCCGACGATGACCCCGCCGAGCGTCTCGATCCGCGCGGGATGGCCAAGCAGCATCGTTACAGCTCGGCTGGCGTTGCCGCAGCTCTCGACCTCTCCGCCATCGGCGTTGAAGATCCGCATGCCGAGGTCGGCGGTGGGCGATGGCACCAGCACGATCACCTGGTCGCAGCCGATACCCGTGCGCCGGTCCGCGAGCGCGCGGGCAAGGCCGGGAGCGACCGCCAGCGGCGAAACACGTGCGTCGAGCACGACGAAATCGTTGCCCAGGCCGTGCATCTTGGTGAATTCGACGCGCATCGCGCGCCAGTTAGGCGCTGGGCCCGCTCACGTCCAGCACAGCAGCCCGCAAGATCGCTTCAGCCGTGCGTGCCCGACCACTTGGGTGCATCGACAGGCGCGCCAGGCTTGAGATCGAGCAGGGTGGTGCGCTCGTGACCTAGCAGGCCCTTTTCCGCGAGCATGGTTTTGACGGTCTGTGCATCGCACGGGCGACCGTAGAGATAGCCTTGGCCCTTGAATTTGCCCATCGTGCGCAATTCGTCCAGCACTTCGCGACTTTCGATCCCTTCGGCGGTGATCGGCAGGTTCATCCCTTCGCCCAGCGAGGTGATCGACTTGACGATGGTCGAGGCGTCCTTGCTGGCGTTGATCGAGGAAACGAAGCTGCGATCGATCTTGATCCGGTCGAACTGCAGCGAGCTGAGCTGGGCGAGGCTCGAATACCCGGTGCCGAAATCGTCGAGGCTGATCGCCACGCCCTGATTCTTCAGGCTGGTGATCAGCGAGCGAACCACACCGATGTTCTCGTGCAGGCAGCTCTCGGTGATCTCTATCTCGAGCCTGCTCGCGGGGAAATTGGCCTCGACCAATAGCTTGAGGATTCGCTGGGCGAACCATGGATCGCGCAGCTGGATAGCCGAGATGTTGACCGACAGGGTCAGTTTGGGGTCCCACGTCGCCGCATCGCGCAAGGCCGCGGCGATGAGCTGTTCCGACATCTCGGCAATGACGCCGATCTCCTCGGCGATCGGGATGAAGATGTCGGGGCTGACCAGACCCAACGCGGGCGATTGCCAGCGCGCCAGCATTTCGAAACCCACCAGCTCGCCGGTCTCGAGATCGATCTGTTGTTCGTAGAACGGCACGAACTCGCCGCGGGTCAGGCCTCGGCGGATGCCGGTTTCCAGCTCGCTGCGGAAACGCAGTTCGTTGGCCATCTCGGGTTCGAACCAGTAATGGCAGTTCCGGCCCTGGTTTTTGGCGTGGTACATCGCGATGTCGGCGTTGTGGAGCAGCGCCTGGGCGTCGATCCGCCCGTCTCCGGCTCGGGTCTTGTCGCTGCTCGCGATCCCGATCGAGATCGTGGTTTCGAGCGTAAGACCATCGTGGGCCATCGGTTTTGCGACTTCGGCGAGCAGTCGATCGGCGAGGCGGTCGACCTGCTCGGGGCGGCCCGGTTCGAAGACCGTCACCGCGGCGAACTCGTCTCCGCCCAGGCGGGCGAGAATGCTCCCGGCGGGAAGCACGTTGCGCACCCGCAACGCCGCGGCATTGAGCAGCGCGTCACCGGCGACGTGGCCATTCAGGTCGTTGATGGCCTTGAAGTTGTCGAGATCGAACAACAGGAAGGCCACGACGCGGTCGCTGCTCTGCGCCGTGAGGAGCAGTTCGTCGGTTGCGGGGCCGACGCTGCGCCGGTTGAGGCACCCGGTCAACGGATCGGTGAGGGCGAGGACGAAAGCTTGTTGTTCGGCACGGCGGCGCTCGCCGACTTCGCGGGTCAGGTCTCTGTAGCGGCGCCAGCCGAAGATTATCAGCGCGATATTGAGTAGCAGCGCGTTGGCGAGAGCCGCATCGGGCGCCTGCGCGCCTCCAAACCACGATTGCACGATCTGGGGCAGTACCCTGCCACCCGCGCCGACGAACATGATGATTGCGGCTATGGCTATTCCCAGCGCCACGACATCGCGCTGGGCTTTCGCGACATGGGGGCCGATGCGCGGCGAGCCGGCGGGAGACGCCACGAATTCGGGCGCGGGCGATGCGTTCGGCAAGTGCAGGTCCCCCAAGTCCATGACCGGTGCTCTAGCCCGAACGGGGCTAATATAGGGTTAAGCGGGGTCAGCGGCGGGCCCCGGCGCTTGCCAGCGGTGCTTCATGAGGCTAAGGGGCGCGGATTGCAGCGGCCTTTCCGCATGGAGCCGCATCACCACGACGCCGTCGAGACGCGGCGCGCCGGTCGGCGAGGTTTCGCCCACCGGCGTTTTTTGCGTTTCGCGGCCGAACGAATTGGGACGCGTGTGTTCGCCAGGACTCTTCATGTTTGATTCCCTGTCAGACCGCCTGAGCACAGTTTTCGACAAACTGCGTGGGCGCGGTGCGCTCAGCGAGGACGACGTCCGCGGGGCGATGCGCGAGGTGCGGATCGCACTGCTCGAGGCCGACGTTGCGCTGCCCGTGGTGCGCCGCTTCGTCGATCGGGTGACCGAAGCCGCGATTGGCCAGCATGTCCTGCGTTCGATCACGCCGGGCCAGCAGGTGGTCAAGATCGTCCACGACGAGCTGGTCGCCACGCTGGGCGGGGAGGATGGAAAGTCCTCCGAACTCGATCTGGCTGCGACCCCTCCGGTGGTGATCCTGATGGCGGGGCTCCAGGGATCGGGCAAGACCACCAGCACCGCCAAGATCGCCAAATTGCTCAAGGAGCGGCACGGCAAGAAGGTGCTGATGGCGTCGCTCGACGTCTATCGTCCCGCCGCGCAGGAGCAGTTGCGTGTGCTGGGCGAGCAGGCCGATGTGGCGACGCTGCCGATCGTCGCGGGGCAGATGCCCGTGGGCATCGCCGAGCGTGCGCTCCAATCGGCGCGGCTCCAGGCGGTCGACGTGCTGATGCTCGACACCGCGGGGCGGCTCCACGTCGATCCCGCGCTGATGGACGAATTGAAGGCGGTCGAGGCTGCCACGCGTCCGCGTGAGACGCTGCTGGTGGTCGATGCGCTGACCGGGCAGGACGCAGTCAACGTCGCGCAGAGCTTTGCCGGGCAGGTCGAGCTGACCGGCGTGGTCCTGACCCGGATGGACGGCGATGCGCGCGGCGGCGCGGCGCTGTCGATGCGCGCGGTCACCGGCAAGCCGATCAAGTTCGCGGGCACGGGCGAGAAGCTCGACGGGATCGAGCGGTTCGATCCGGCTCGGGTCGCGGGCCGCATTCTCGGCATGGGCGACATCGTCTCGATCGTCGAGAAGGCGGCGGCGACGATCGAGGCCGATGAGGCCGAGAAGCTCGCCGGGCGGCTGGCGAAGGGCCAGTTCGATCTCGACGATTTGCGCACCCAGTTGCGCCAGATGACCAAGATGGGCGGGCTGGGGATGCTCGCCGGGCTGATGCCGGGGATGAAGCAGGCCAAGCAGGCGCTGGCGCAGAGCGGCGACGACAAGACGCTCCAGCGGATGGAGGCGATCATCGGCTCGATGACCCCCAAGGAGCGCTCGCGCCCCGAACTGCTCAACGCCAAGCGCAAAATCCGCGTCGCCAAGGGATCGGGCGTCCAGGTTCAGGACGTCAACCGAGTGCTCAAGATGCACAAGGACATGAGCGGGGCGATGAAGCAGCTGCGCAAGATGGGCGGGATGAAGGGCCTTGGCGCACTGTTCGGCAAAGGCGGCATTCCCGGCATGGGTGGCGGGGGAATGGGCGGCGGATTGCCGGGCCTCGGCGGCGGAATGGGCGGGGGCGGCCAGCTACCCGGTCTCGGCGGGGGACTTCCCGCCAACCTCAACAATCTTCTGAAGAAATAATTCGAACTCAAAGAAAGGTGAATTGAATGTCTGTTTCCATGCGTTTGTCGCGCGGTGGCTCCAAGAAGCGCCCGTATTACCGGATCGTGGTGGCCAACAGCCGTGCCCCGCGCGACGGCAACTATCTCGAGCAGATCGGGACCTACAACCCGCTGCTCGCCAAGGATGACGAGAACCGGGTCAAGCTGACCGAGGATCGTGCGCGCTACTGGCTCGGCGTCGGCGCGCAGCCGACCGACCGCGTCGCGCGGATGCTCGACAAGGCCGGGATCAAGGAGCGCGCCGCGACCAACAACCCGAACAAGGCCGAGCCGGGCCAGAAGGCCAAGGATCGCGCCGAGGATCGTGCGACCAAGCTCGCCGAGGCCGAGGAGGCCAAGGCTGCCGCTGCCGCCGCTCCGGCCCCTGAACCCGAGCCCGAGCCCGAGCCCGAGCCTGAAGTCGAAGCTGCCGCCGAGGAAGCCGCTCCCGAAGCGCCGGCCGAAGAAGTGGCTGTCGAGGCTCCTGCCGAAGAACCCGTGGCCGAAGTGGCTGCCGAAGAAGCGGCTCCCGAAGCGGCCGAAGAGCCGGCCAACGAAGCGACCCCCAACTCCGACGCGGGCGACGATGCCGCCGCTGCGGATGGCGAAAGTGCCCAGGCTCCGGCCGAGGGCTGACGCTTGGCTGAAGACAAACCCGTCACGCTCGCAGCCATCATCGGCGCGCACGGCGTGACGGGCGAGGTCCGCCTCAAGCTGTTCGGCGAGGGCGTGGTGTCGTTGAAGCCGCACAAGGTGTTCAACGGCGGCGCGCTGACGCTCGAGAAGCTCAAGGACGACGGCAAGGGCGGCGCCATCGCCCGCTTCGCCGGCGTCGCCGACCGCACCGCTGCCGAGGCCCTGCGCGGCACCGCGCTGACCGTCCCCCGCTCGGCACTGCCGCCGCTGGGCGAGGGCGAATACTACTACGCCGACCTGATCGGCCTGCCTGCGGTTTCGACCGGGGGCGTGGCGCTTGGCGTGTGCGTCGCGGTCGAGAACTTCGGCGCGGGCGATGTGATCGAGATCGAGCGGGCGGACGGCACGCGCTTCATGGTGCCGATGAAGGCCGAAGCTGTTCCGGAATGGGGCGATCTTACCGGCTTGGTGATTGACGCTGCTTGGGCCGAGTAGTATATACATCGCGTATATACGGAGGCCGCGATGGGCAAGGAATACACCGCCAAGAGCTTCAAGTCGGGCAACTCGGTAGCGATCCGGATGCCTGCTGCCCTCGGCGTGGAGCCGGAACGAGAATGGACGGTCGCCGAAGAGAGCGGTGATCTTGTGCTTCGCCTTAAGGACAAGCCAAAACGCAAGTTCGACATCGACAAGGTCGCCGGGTCGGCAAAAAGCCTGAAGTATATCGAGCCCGAGAGCCGCCTTTTCGACGCGCGGCCTTCGGCGATCGATGCGGCCGGTTCGACTGGATGAAATATCTGCTCGACACCAATATCATCGTCGCGCTGACCATTAACGAAGACGAAAACGTCATACGTCGCGCCGCTGTGTGCGATGCGGGCGACATGGTCACCTCGGCAATCGCGCTCGCCGAGGTTGCTTTCGGTACAGAGCAGGGCCAGCCTCCGACGATGGAGGTCCTGCGTGCTTTCGTCGAGGAAGTCCCCGTTCTCGACTTCGATCACAAGGCCGCGCTGGCTTATGCGCAGCTGCCATTCAAGCGCGCCAGTTTCGACCGGCTCATCGCCGCGCACGCCATGTCGAACGAACTCATCGTAGTCACAGGCAACGAGAAGGATTTCGCCGACGTGCCGGGGCTGAAGGTCGAGAACTGGACGGTCTGATGGGCTGGATTGCTGTGGTTGGCTTAGCCTTGATCCCAGCAGCCGTTGTTTGGCTCATCGCCTTCATGGCTTTTCGGCGCTCACAGTGTAAACGACTAGCGGCTGCCGCGGCTGTGTTTGGCTTGCTGGGCTGGTGCCTTTGGCCGATTACGGTTTTCCTCATATTGCCATGTGGAATTGGGTTTTTCTTGATGGTGTTCGTTTTCGAGTGGGCACTCGTTCGAGATCGCCTGTGACCTTCACCGCCACCGTCCTCACCCTCTACCCGGAAATGTTCCCCGGCCCGCTCGGCGTCAGCCTCGCCGGGCGCGCGTTGGGAGAGGGGGCGTGGTCGCTCGACGCGATCCACATCCGCGATTTTGCCACCGACAAACACCGCACCGTCGATGACACGCCAGCGGGGGGCGGCGCGGGGATGGTGCTCAAGGCGGATATCGTCGCGGCGGCGGTCGATCATGCCGTCGCGTTGCACCCCGCCAACCCCGTCCTCGCCATGACCCCGCGCGGGTGTCCGCTCACCCAACAGCGCATCCGCGAGCTTGCCTCCGGCCCCGGCGTCACCATCCTCTGCGGCCGCTTCGAGGGCTTCGACGAGCGGCTGTTCGAGGCTCGCCCGGCCATCGAACAGGTCAGTCTCGGCGACATCGTCCTGTCGGGCGGAGAGCCTGCTGCGATCGCCCTGCTCGACGCTTGCATTCGCCTGCTCCCCGGCGTAATGGGCGCGCCTTCCAGCGGGGCCGAGGAATCGTTCGAGGACGGACTTCTCGAGTACCCGCACTATACCCGGCCCTATGAATGGGAAGGGCGCACGATCCCCGAAGTGCTGCGATCGGGGGATCATGCGAAGATCGCGGCCTGGCGGAAACGGCAGGCGGAGATCGACACACGGTTACGCAGGCCGGACCTTTGGGAGCGTCACACCGACGCTCGGGGCCAGCCTGCCTCTGGCGCGCGGCGTGAAAAGAAGGACCAGGTCACATGAACCTGATTCAACAACTCGAGGCCGAGGCCATCGAGGAATTCAAGGGCCGGAAAGAGATTCCGGCATTCCGTGCGGGCGACACCGTCCGCATCGGCGTGCGCGTCGTCGAGGGCGAGCGCACCCGCGTCCAGGCGTTCGAAGGCGTGTGCATCGCTCGCTCGAACCGCGGGCTGGGCTCCAACTTCACCGTGCGCAAGATGTCGTTCGGCGAGGGCGTGGAACGCGTGTTCCCGCTCTACTCGCCCAACATCGACAGCATCGTTGTCGTCCGCCGCGGCGTGGTGCGTCGCGCCAAGCTTTATTACCTGCGTGGCCGCACCGGCAAACGCGCGCGTATTGCCGAGCGCAAAGTCGTCAAGACCGCCTCGGTGGCCGCGGAATGAGCTGAAGACCGATCATCCAGACGATCGGGCTGCAACACAGACCGAAACGGCCGGCTTCCCGCAAAGGAACGCCGGCCGTTTCCGTATTTGGGGAATATGAAGATGGGTTACCGGGTGGTGGTTGTCGGCGCGACGGGGAACGTCGGCCGCGAAATGCTCAATGTCCTGGCCGAGCGGGAGTTTCCCGCCGACGAGATCGCTGCGGTCGCCAGCGGGCGTTCGCAGGGCACCGAGGTCGAGTACGGCGAGACCGGGCGGCGCTTCAAGTGCCAGAACATCGAGCATTTCGACTTCACCGGGTGGGACATCGCGCTGTTCGCTGCGGGCTCGGGCCCGGCCAAGGAGTATGCGCCCAAGGCGGCGGCGGCGGGCTGCGTGGTGATCGACAATTCGTCGTACTACCGCATGGACCCCGATGTGCCGCTGATCGTGCCCGAGGTGAACCCCGACGCAATCGACGGTTACAAGGCGCGTAACATCATCGCCAACCCCAACTGCTCGACCGCCCAGATGGTCGTGGCGCTCAAGCCGCTGCATGACGCCGCGACGATCACGCGGGTGGTGGTCAGCACCTATCAGTCGGTTTCGGGCGCGGGCAAGCCGGGTATGGACGAGCTGTTCGAACAGAGCCGCGCGATCTTCGTCGGCGACCAGGTCTCGGTGAACAAGTTCACCAAGCAGATCGCGTTCAACGTGATCCCGCACATCGACGTGTTCCTCGACGACGGCTCGACCAAGGAAGAGTGGAAGATGGTGGTCGAGACCAAGAAGATCCTCGATCCCAAGATCAAGGTGGTCGCCACTTGCGTGCGGGTGCCGGTGTTCGTCGGCCACTCGGAGGCGATCAACATCGAGTTCGCCAACGAGATCGGCGCCGAGCAGGCGCAGGACATCCTGCGCGAGGCGCCGGGCGTGATGCTGATCGACAAGCGCGAGGACGGCGGATACGTCACCCCGATCGAATGCGTCGGCGACGGCGCGACTTACGTCAGCCGGGTGCGCGAGGATTCCACCGTCGAGAACGGTCTGGTGCTGTGGTGCGTCAGCGACAACTTGCGCAAGGGCGCGGCGCTCAACGCGGTGCAGATTGCCGAGTTGCTGGGGCGGCGGCATCTGAAGAAGGGGTAATCCATGCCGGCGGTCTGGATACCGGCTGCGCTGACCGCCGGGCTGTTTCAGGCATGGCGAACCGCGATCCAGCAGAAGCTTCGCACGCGACTTTCCGTCAGCGGTGCGGGGCTGGTCCGCTATCTCTACGGCGCGCCGGTGGCGCTGCTGCTTCTGACGCTGTGGCTGGCGCTGCGGGGCGAGGGCGTGGCGGTCCCCGGATGGCGCTTCCTCGCCTTTGCTTTCGGAGGCGGGCTGGCCCAGATTCTCGCCACCAGCGCGCTGATCGCCGCCTTTGGCCATCGCGGGTTTCTGGTCGGGACCGCGTTTTCCAAGACCGAAGCGTTACAGGCCGCGTTGTTCTCGATCGTCGTGCTCGGCGAGCATCTGCCGCTGCTCGCATGGCTCGGCATTTTTTGCGGGGTCGGTGGTGTGATGGTCCTCGGCCTTGCCGGACGCACCAAGGGATTGGCTGGAATCGCCGTACAATTCGCCGAGCGCGGTGCGCAGCTTGGGCTGCTCTCCGGAGCGCTGTTTGCGTTGACCGCCGTAATGATCCGCTTGGCGACCCATGAGATCGAGTCGACGAGCCCGGTGTCGCAGGCTCTGCTTACCCTGGCCGCGGTGAACTTGTTGCAGACGCTGATGCACGGGACATGGATAGCCTGGCGCGAGCCGACCACGCTGCTGCTGGTGTTGCGTGGCTGGCGTTCCGCTGTACCCGTCGGCGTGCTTTCGGCTTGTGGCTCGGCCTGCTGGTTCCTCGGTTTCGCCACCGCGCCTGTCGCGCTGGTGCGCGTGATCGGACAAGTAGAGGTCGTCTTCACCTTCGGTTTCGCGCACTTCTACTTGCGTGAGCCGGTGCATCCGAACGAGGCGATCGGGCTCGCGCTGGTTTCCATCGGTGTGGTGCTGGCGCTTATCGGCGTGCTGTGAGTCTTGATCGCCGCGCCCGTCCATCGCTATGTGGACACCAACGGGGATGCCTGACTCATGACGCTACATGCCGACATCTTCTGGTCGTTCCGCAGCCCCTACAGCTATCTCGCCACGCGGCGGTATCGCGCGTTGGCGGAAGAATACGACCTCACGCTCAACTTGCGTCCGGTCTATCCGCTGGCCATCCGGCAGCCCGATTTCTTCGAACGCAGCCATCCCAACTGGCTGCGCTATGTGTTCACCGACGTGGCGCGATTGTCGCAGTACCTGGCGATCCCGTTCGGCCCGCCGCGGCCCGATCCGATCGTCCAGGACGTTGCCACACGCAAGATCGCCGACGATCAGCCGCATATCTTCCGACTGACCCGGATGGGCCAGGCGGCGGCGCGGCGGGGGAAGTCGCTGGCGTTTGCCGACGAGGTCTCGCGAATGATCTGGGGCGGGCAGCAGGGCTGGAACGAGGGCGATCATCTGGCCGGGGCGGCAGATAGGGCAGGGCTCCACTTCGCGGAACTCGAGGCCGAGATCGCCAGCGAACCCGAGGCGCTCGATGCCGAAATTGCCGCCAACCAGGCCGCGCTGGAAGCAGCCGGGCACTGGGGTGTCCCGACGCTGGTGTTCGAGGGCGAGCCGTTCTTCGGTCAGGACCGCATCGACTTGGCAGTGTGGCGGATGGAGCAGAAGGGTCTCGAGCGCCGTTAGGCATCTTGCGTGACGGATTTTCGGGACGTTGGTGCCAGCACGGTGATGATCGCGCCCAACAGCGCCATGGCGGCGAGCGCGAGAAACGCGGCCTGGCTGTCGCCGCCGGAGGCGGTGCGGATCCGCCCGATCAGATCCGGGCCGAAATGACCGCCGAGGTTGCCGAAAGAATTGATCCACGCAATCCCGGCTGCCGCCGCTGCGCCCGACAGGAATGAGGTTGGCAGCGACCAGAAGGTCACCACCCAGCACCCGGTGCCGACCGTCACCAGCGTCAGCCCGGCAATCGAAGGGATTGGCGCGCGGCCGACACCCGCCAACAACATTAGTCCGGCGATCGTCAGCAACAGTCCGACGGCGGCGTGCCAACGGCGCTCGCCGCTCCGGTCGGAATGGCGCGCCCATGCAATCTGCGCGACAACCGCGAAGGTCCACGGAATCATACTGATAATGCCAACCCGGAGATAATCGGTCGGCGCGATCCCAAGCTCCTGGACGATCGTCGGAAGCCAGAAGTTGACCGCGTAAAAGCAGGTGACGCCGCAGAAATAGACGACCGCGAAGGCCCAGACGCGCGGATCGCCGAATACCTCGGCGACGCCGTGCAGCCCGCCCTGTACGCTTTTGTCGGCTTCGTCGCGGCGGACCCGCTCGATCACCAGATCCTGCTCGGCCTGGCTGAGCCATTTGGCCGATCCGGGTCCGTCTGGAAGCAGCGCCAGGAACAGCAGGCCGATAAGGATCGACGGAATCGCTTCGAGCAGGAACAGCCATTCCCAGCCGCGCATTCCCTGTGCCCCGTCCATGAACTGGAGGATTGCACCCGAGATCGGCGAGCCGATGACGTTGGAAACCGCGATCCCGGTCATGAACAGTGCGACCACTTGCGCGCGCCGACCGGCCGGAAACCAGAAGGTCAGGTAGAGTATTACTCCAGGGTAGAAGCCGGCCTCGGCCGCGCCGAGAAGGAAACGAAGTAGGTAAAAAGTGAACTCGGCGTCGGAGCAGCCAAATGCGGCGGCGATCCCGCCCCAGCGCACATCGTCGACAAACACGAACGCGGCCGATATCGTGCCCCAGCTCACCATAATCCGCGCCAGCCATACTCGTGCGCCGACTTTGCTCAGGATCAGGTTGCTCGGCACCTCGAATACGAAATAGCCGATGAAGAAAATTCCCGCCCCGAAGCCATAGATGGCGTCGCTGAATGCCAGGTCGCCCGCCATCTGCAGCTTGGCGAAGCCAATGTTGACCCGGTCGAGGAACGCCGCGACATAACCGATGAACAGCAGCGGGACGATGCGCCACGCAACTTTGGCGAAAGTCGCCCGCTCGAAATCGTCGGCTTTCATCGCCGCGGTCATCTGACTCCCCCCGGTTGCGACGAGCCAGAGTGGGCAGTAAAATTGACCAAGTCAAACATGCCGATTGAGGTTGCCGGGACGTCCGATTAGGCTGGCGAAATGACCACAATCCATACCGGTGGCTGCCAGTGCGGACGAGTGCGCTACCGGGTCGCCACCGACAAGGCGCAGGCCTACCTCTGTCATTGCCGGATGTGCCAGAAGGCGACCGGCGGATTTGCTGCGGCGTTCGTCCAGGTTCCGGCCGGGGCGCTGACATGGGAGAGCGAGCCCGACTGGTACGAGAGTTCGCCAATCGCGCGGCGACCGTTCTGTTCGCGCTGCGGCACGCCGCTGGGCTTCCATTTTGCCGATGGCAAAGGCCATCCTGACATCACCGTCGGCAGCTTCGACGATCCGTCCGGGTTCAAGCCCGAGGCGCACGCCGGGTCCGAGAGCATCCACGAAGCGTGGCTCGATACGCGCGACCTGCCGCGGCACTACAGCGCCACGACCGAAAGCGTCGCCAGGCGTTGGAAGGCCGCGGGACGCGACGTCCCGCAATGACGATGGAATCTTTCGAAGGCTTCGGCGGTGCTAAGCTGGCGCTCCACCGGCTGGGGACGGGGCGGCCAGTCGTCCTGCTCCACGGTTTGTTCTCCAGCGCCGATATGAACTGGATCAAGTTCGGCCACGCGCAGCAGCTGGCCGACGCCGGGTTCGAGGCGTTGATGCCCGATCTGCGCGCGCACGGCGACAGCGCCAAGCCGCATGACCTTGCAAATTACCCGCCCGACGTGCTGGTCCGCGATGCCGAGGCGCTGGTCGGGCATCTCGGCCTCGATGACTACGATCTCGTCGGATTCTCCCTCGGCGCGCGGACCGCGGTGCGCAGCGTTCTGGCTGGCTTGCGTCCGCGCAAGCTGGTGCTGGGCGGGATGGGCGTGCAAGGACTGGCCGGGTGGAACAGGCGCGCCGCGTTCTTCCTCGACGTAATCGCCCGCTATGGCACGATCCGCCCCGGCGACCCGGCCTATATGGCGCAGCAGTTCATGAAGTCGATGGGCATCGATCGCGAGGCGGCGCGGCTGCTGCTGGGCACGATGGAGGACACGCCGCCCGGCGCGCTCTGTGCGATCACCATGCCCACGCTGGTGCTGTGCGGCGCGCAGGACGACGACAACGGCGATCCCGATGCGCTCGCCGCGGCGCTGCCCGATGCCACACGCGCGACCGTACCCGGCACGCACATGAGCTCGGTCACCCAGCCCGAAATGGGCCGGGAACTGGTTTCGTTTCTTACCGGTATCAGTTGACCGGAACGCTTTGCCGCGCCAGTGCTTTGAGGCAACGAGGCGGCCATTCAACGCGCCGCTCGCCTTCGAGGAGCGCCCCATGAAATCCGCACTATCCCTGATCGCGCTCGCCGGCGCACTGGCCGCAGCCCCCGCAGTCGCGCAGGACACCGTTCCGTCGACCGCCGCCCCCGATGCCGCCGCCGCCAAGCAGTTCGTCGATACCGCTGCGGTCGCCTATCGCGACCAGATCATCCGTGCGTCGCGCGCCGAGTGGGTATATTCGACCTACATCAACGAAGACACCGAGGCGCTCAATGCCGAGCAGGAGGCGATCCTCACCAAGATGCTGGTGAGCAACGCGGCGACCGCGGCGCAGCTCGCCACCGCGCCGGGGCTCGATTACGACACCAACCGTATCCTCTCGCGGATGCGCACGCTGATCACCACCCCGGCGCCGACCCGCGCGGGCGCCGCCGAGGAAGTCGCCAAGCTCAAGGGCGAGATGCAAGGCATCTACGGCAAGGGCAAAGGCACCTTGAAAGGCCAGCCGATCAACGGCAGCGACATCGAAGCGGCGATGGGCACCAACCGCAACCCCGACGAGCTCAAGGAGATGTGGACAAGCTGGCACGACAACGTCGGCAAGCCCATGCACGACGAGTACGTCCAGATGGCCGCATTGATGAACGAAGGCGCCAAGGAACTGGGCTATGCCGACACGGGCGCGCTGTGGCGTTCCAACTACGACATGGACCCCGATGCCTTCGCCGCGTTGACCGAGAAGATCTGGCAGGAGGTCAAGCCGCTCTACGACCAGCTTCATTGCTACACCCGGGCCAAGCTCAACGACAAGTACGGCGATGGCGTCCAGGCCAAGAGCGGCCCGATCCGCGCCGACCTGCTCGGCAACATGTGGGCGCAGGAATGGGGCAACATCTATGATGTCGTCGCCCCGCCGGGCGCGGGCGACATCGGGTTCGACACCACCGAGCTGCTGACCGCGAAGGGCTATGACCCGATCAAGATGGTCAGGGCGGGCGAGGGCTTCTTCAGCTCGCTCGGTTTCGATCCTTTGCCCGAAACGTTCTGGACCCGCTCGCAGTTCGTCAAGCCCGCCGACCGCGAGGTGATCTGTCATGCCTCGGCGTGGGATGTCGATCAGGTCGAAGACCTTCGCATCAAGATGTGCACCAAGGTCAACGGCGACGACTTCAGCACCGTCCATCACGAGCTGGGCCACAACTATTACCAGCGCGCCTACAACAAGCAGAACGTGTTCTACCTCGATGGGGCCAACGACGGTTTCCACGAGGCGATCGGCGATATGGTCGCGCTTTCGATCACGCCGGACTATCTCGTCGAGGTCGGCCTGCTCGACAAGGCGCAGGTGCCGAGCGCGGACAAGGACCTCGGGCTGTTGCTGCGCCAGGCGATGGACAAGGTGGCGTTCCTGCCGTTCGGGCTGCTGATCGACCGCTATCGCTGGGATCTGTTCAGCGGCAAGGTCCAGCCCGCCGATTACGGCAAGCACTGGGTCGACATGAAGCTGCAGTACCAGGGCATCGCCCCGCCGGTCGCGCGCGGGCCGGACACTTTCGATGCGGGGGCCAAGTATCACATCCCCGCCAACGTGCCCTACACCCGCTACTTCCTCGCCCGCGTGCTCCAGTTCCAGTTCTACGAGGCGGCGTGCAAGATCGCCAAGTGGAAGGGGCCGCTCCACCGCTGCTCGTTCTACGGCAACAAGGACGTCGGCACACGGCTCAACGCGATGCTGAGCCTGGGCGCCTCAAAGCCGTGGCCCGACGCGCTGCAGGCGTTCACCGGCAGCCGCGAGATGAGCGGCAAGGCGATGATCCGCTATTTCGCGCCGTTGACGAAGTGGCTCAAAACGCAGAACAAGGGCAAGACCTGCGGTTGGTAATGGGGTGAAGCCATGCGGACGGTGCGAGCGATCTTGACCGCAGGAGCGCTTGCCGCGGCCACCCCGGCATTGGCCGCGACGGTTTCGGCGCAGGATCCCGCGTCGCTCGCCGAGGCACTGAAGGGCGCAGGCCATGAAGTGACCGCGGGGATCGACGACACCGGCGATCCGGTGCTCGATCTCGTCATGCAGGGCTACAAGGCGCGGCTGCTGTTCCTCGATTGCGACGAAGCGGCGCACGACAAGTGCGGATCGGTGCAGTTCTTCTCAAGCTTCGATGCCGAAGGTGCCGGTCTTACCGCCAGCGACGCAGTGCGCTTTGCCGGGCGCCATCGCTATGGCGCGGTCACGCTCAACGCCAGCGGTGATCCGACGCTGCGCTGGGACGTGGAAACCGGCGACGGCATCCCGCGCGAAGTGTTCGTCACCGCCGCGGCGCGCTTTCTGGGGACGGTGCAGGCGCTGGGGGCGGTGGTGTTCCCCAAAATGGCCGGGCAGTAACTTACCGGAAAGGCGGTTCGTTGAACGCGCGCAACTTGCGCGAGTGCAGCCGCGGCCCTTCGGCGCGCAACAGTTCGCAGGCCTGCGTCCCGATCGCGAGGTGCCCGGCGATTGCTTCCTCGTAAAACTGGTTGGCCTGCCCGGGCAGCTTGATCTCGCCGTGCAACGGCTTGTCCGAAACGCACAGCAGCGTCCCGTAGGGCACGCGAAAGCGATAGCCCTGCGCGGCGATGGTCGCGCTTTCCATGTCGATGCCGACCGCGCGCGACAGGCTCAGCCGCCGCGCCGAGTGAGTGTAGCGTAGCTCCCAGTTGCGATCGTCGGTGGTGACCACGGTGCCCGTGCGCATCCGCCGCTTGAGGTCGGAACCGCCCTGGCCGCTGACCAGTTCGGCCGCCTTCTGCAACGCCACCTGGACCTCGGCGATCGCCGGAATCGGGATCTCGGGCGGGAGAACCGGATCGAGCACGTGATCGTCGCGCAAATAGGCGTGCGCCAGCACGTAGTCGCCGATCTTCTGCGTCGGCCGCAGCCCGCCGCAGTGGCCGATCATCAGCCACGCCTCGGGCCGCAGCACCGCCAGGTGATCAGTGATCGTCTTGGCGTTCGACGGGCCGACCCCGATGTTGACCAGGCTGATCCCGCTGCGGTCGGGCGCACACAAGTGATAGGCGGGCATCTGGTGGCGCCGCCAGGCGGTGTCGGCGATCAGCCCGCGCGCGTCCTCGACCCGATCGCTGACCACCAGCCCTCCCGCGCCGACCAACTGCGAATAGCGCCCGTTCCCCAATTGCTGTCCGGCCCACAGAACGAATTCGTCGACATAACGGTGATAGTTGGTGAACAGGATGTAGCGCTGGAAAGTTTCGGGCGCGGTGCCGGTGTAGTGCGCAAGGCGGGCGAGGCTGAAATCGGTGCGCAGCCCGTCGAACAGGCTGAGCGGCAGGCTGCGGCCAAAACTCCCGGGCGTGTGGCCCATGTCGTAGCCGTCGGCCAGCTCGTCGCCGATCATCGCCAGTTCGGTGGTCGGGAACCAGCGCGCCAGGTCCTGCGGCGATACCGCGCCCAGACTCGCGCCGGATGCGCCGTCGAGCACGTAGGGAAACGGCATCTCCTGCGTCGAGGGGCCAACCTCGATCCGCACGTCGTAGCCGGTGTCGATCAGGCGCAGCTGCTCGGCCAGATAGTCGGCATACAAGGTCGGGCGGGTGATGGTGCAGGCATACGTGCCTTGCGCGGTCAGCCGCCCGAACGAATGGCTGGCATGGCCGGCGTGCTCCTCGCCGCTATAGTGGACGCGCAGCTCGGGATAGCAGTAGCTGCCGTCGCGCCGGCGCTCGGGCGGGGGCAGCGTGCCGTCGGCGGCATAGGCGGCGATATCGTCGCGCAAGCAGGCGACCGCAGCGTCGTAGATCCGCGAGATTTCGGCGATGATCTGATCGGGTGATTCCATCGCAAGGCGATAGCGCGGGGCGGGGGGTTATTCAAACGGGGCGCTCCGGCCCCTTCCAAGATCCGCTCGTGTCGAGCGAAGTCGAGACACGTGAGCAAGGACGTTAGGTTGCGCATGGTGTCTCGACGGTCGCCTGCTGCGCAGGCTGCTCGACACGAGCGGACCTTGGTTGAAACGGTTTACCCCCCGACCCTCAGCCGCCGCATTAGCCGCCACGCGAGCGCCTTGCCCCGGTTGCGCGCGGGGAACGCACCCGGTCGCCGTGGGCGTAGCCCCATCCCGCGCAGCACCCGGTTGAACGCGCGCGCGTCGGCTTCGGCATAGCTCCATTCCGAGCGCCAGGTCAGCGACAGCGAGATCGAGAGGGCAGGGCCGTTCTTCACCCAGTGCGGAGACTTGACCGGTACGTGGATCGCCTCGCCCGGATGCAGTTCCACCGCCGCACCATGCGCGGCGAACGCCTCGTCCCACGGCAGGTTGCGGTGGTGCTCGCCGAGGTGGAACGCCTCCTGCGCCTCGGCGGAAAGCAGGCGCTCGTCCGCGCCGGGGAAAACCGTCATCGTCTTGGTTCCGCGCAGCTGGAGCAGGATGTTGTGTTCAGGATCGAAGTGAAACGGGGTCACCGATCCGGGCGAACTGACGAACACGAACCCCTCAAGCTGGTGCATCCGCCCGGTGCGCGGGACGACGATGTCCACAAGCTCGTCCAGCGCGGCGCGAAGTAACGCGGCGTAGGCGGGAACCTGCTCGATCCGTTTTAGCACCACCCACGAAGCGGCGCTGTCGATCGCGCGAATCGTCTCGCCCACGCTGCGTCGGGCGCGGGGGACATCGGCCGGGTCGATCCCGATCGGCAGGTCGCCGGGGTTCCACTCGACGCTGTCGGCGGGCAGCGCTTCGGCGAGCACCGCCAGCGCATCGAGTGTCAACAACGGGTGATCGGTGAGGGCATGGACCAGCTTGTCCGCTCGCGCGGGATAGAGCGCGGTGAACGCGGATCGCGCCTCGGGCGGAAAGACGGCGATCGGCATCACGGCGCGCGGCCTTAGCAGCGCCGGGTAAACAGACGGCAAAGGGCCCGGCGGTTTCCCGCCGGGCCCTCTTCAAATCACCGTACCGGGTCGATCAGTGAACGCCCTTGATATAGTCGTCACCGGCGATCCGGGTAACGGTGCCGCCATTGCGCACTTCGCCCAGAAGAAGCACGCCGGCCAAATGCGGCGTCGCCATCGAGGTCCCCGAGATGGTGTTGTACCCGCCGTTGAGCCAGGTCGAGAAAATCGACACCCCCGGATTGGCGTAATCGACCGGCGGCTTGCCCCAGTTGGAGAAGCTCGCCCACAGGCCAGTGTGCGGGCTGAAGGCCGCGACGGTGTAGATATTCGGGCCGTTGGCCCGCGCCGGAGAATGAAGGTTCGCGTCGCCGCCGTCGTTGCCGGCGGCAACGGCGAACTTGACCGTGCCCGACGCGTTGACGACCGCGGTGTCGAGCGCCGTCGAAACGCCGCCGCCCAGGCTCATGTTGGCGACGTCGCCCGGTTGGCCGACCATCTTGACATAGTCCACCCCGGCAATGACGCCCGAATTGGTGCCGCTGCCGCGCCGGTTGAGCACCTTGACGGCCACGACCGTCGCTCCGGCCGCCACGCCGACCGTGCCGATGGTGTTATCGACCCCGGCAATCGTCCCGGCAACATGGGTGCCGTGACCGTTGCCATCGTCGCCGGTGGTTTCGCCGGTGACAAAGCTGCGGCTGCGGCCCTCATCGATAAGGAGATCCGGATGGCCGAAGTCGATCCCGGTGTCGATCACCCAAGCGGTGCCGGTCGCGCCGCCGATGCCGCCGTTGACCTGAGTGATTCCCGGAGGCGTCACCTGCACCGGTTGCGTCCCGCCACCGCCGCCCGGCTTGGCCAGCGCCTCGATCGGCTGGACCAGCGCCATCACCTGATCCTGCTCGCAGTAATCGATGCGCGCGTTGTTGCGCTGCATCATCTCGACCCCGCGCGCCGAGGCGTTTACCGAGAAGCCTTGCAGCGCGTGGCCATAGACGTGGCCGACCCGGCCGCCCGCGGCGTTGGCCGAACGGTTGGCCTCGGCGCGCTCGCTGCCGCGCGCCACCGCGCCCGCGCGGAACACGCAGATGTAGGCATCGACGATATGCCTGCCGTCGGCGGCCAGCTGGAAGCCGTCCGCGGCTGCCGCGGGTGTGGCGGCGACCACCGGAGCCGAAGCGCCTGTGCTGCTGCTCGACGGCAGCAGGATCGTGCCCGGACCGCTCTTGACCAGACCGGTGCTGCTGGCGGCCGCCCAGGCCAGACCGGCCAGAGCGATGGAACCAGCGGATGCCGCAAGGATGGATCTTTTCATGTCAGTCCCGACTCCCAAAAATTTATTATCGTACGGTTGTAGCGCCCGGGGGAATCCCCGCCAGTGAGCCATCGCATATCCATCCATCACGGGTTAATTTCATCTGTAACCGTGTCGTTGATGCAACATAAAGGATGATTCGGGCTTTCTGGCCCCTCCATTCAAACGGGGCGAGGCGGAGCGGCCAACCGACCCGCGCGAATTCGGTGTCCTACACGCACCCCTTCGTGCCATTCCCCCCCGGATTCGGCCACACCCAAGGGTGCGGCCTTTGGTATTTTGGGAGCGGCCCTTTGGAAGTTCTTGCGGCCCCGCGAATGTACTTCATCAACTTGCACGCCGCGCAACCGCGATTGGGTGCTTGCAATCGAGCGGGTTTGAGCTATGCGCCCGCTTCCTTCCGCCTCGGCGGAGGAACGCAGAAAGCCGGAGGGGCCCCGCGATCGTCGCGGATCGGCCAGCGGTCGGCAAGAAGGAGATGCGCAGCGATGCCGCTGTACGAACACGTGTTCCTGGCGCGCCAGGACCTCAGCCAGGCACAAGTCGATGCGCTGGCTCAAACCGCCACCGGAATCGTCGAAGCAGGCAAGGGCAAGGTCACCAAGACCGAGACCTGGGGCCTGCGCTCGCTGGCCTACAAGATCGCCAAGAACCGCAAGGCGCACTTCATCCTGCTCAACATCGATGCCCCCGCGGGCGTGGTGGCCGAGCTCGAGCGCCAGACCGCACTCAGCGAAGACATCATCCGCTTCATGACCGTCCGCGTCGATGAGCACGAGAGCGGTCCTTCGGTGATGATGCGCAAGCAGGATCGCGAGCGCACCCGCCGCCGCGAACGCGAGGGAGAATAAGCCATGGCACGCCCGTTTTTCCGCCGCCGCAAATCGTGCCCGTTTTCGGGCAAGAACGCGCCCACGATCGATTACAAGGACGTTCGCCTGCTCCAGGGCTTCATGTCGGAGCGCGGCAAGATCGTCCCCAGCCGCATCACTGCGGTTTCGGCCAAGAAGCAGCGCGAGCTGAGCCAGGCGATCAAGCGCGCCCGGCAAATCGGCCTGCTGCCGTACCTAGTCAAGTAAGGAGCGCACGACATGGACATCATCCTGCTCGAGCGTATCGAGAAACTGGGCGGCATCGGCGACGTCGTTTCCGTCAAGGACGGCTACGCGCGCAACTTCCTGTTGCCCAACAAGAAGGCGCTGCGCGCCAACGATTCGAACAAGAAGGTCTTCGAGGCCAACCGCGCGAAGATCGAATCGGACAACGCTTCGCGCCGCGGCGAGGCGGAGGCGCATTCGAAGAACGTCGAGGGCAAGCAGGTCGTACTGATCCGCGCTTCGTCCAACTCGGGCCAGCTCTATGGTTCGGTCTCGGTGCGCGACATCGCCGATGCGCTGAACGCCGAGGGCGCCGATGTGACCAAGGCGATGATCGTGCTCGAACGTCCGATCAAGGCGATCGGGGTGGTCGACGTGCGCGTTGCCCTCCACCCCGAGGTTTCGGTGGGCGTCAAGGTCAACGTCGCGCGCTCGCCCGATGAAGCTGCGCTTCAGGCGCAGGGCGTCGATGTGATGGCGGCGATGTTCGAAGAGGCCAGCGTGCCCTCGGGCTTCACCGAAGAAAAGGACCGCAGCCTCGAACCCGGCGAGATTCCCGCCGACATGTTCGAGGAAGCGCCGGCCGAGGGCGAGGAAGCCTGAAGTCCGCTGGTCGTGGGCGGTGGTCGGTAGACCGCCGTCGCACGGCGTTAGTAACCGGAAATTAACCGGTCTGCTGTGTGGTGGGGTTCCCTAACCGGAACTCTCGCCATGCCCATCGCAGCCCATTTCGAACCCGCTCCCCAAAGCGACGATCCGCGCCGCAGCGCACGCCATACGCTCCGGCTGGAGGCCCTCGGCGCCACCACCCACGGCGAACGGACGCGGGTGACCGTCCACAACATTTCGAGCGGCGGCCTGTTGTTCGAAACCGCCACTGTGCTCGACATCGGCAATACGATCGCGCTCGAACTGCCCGAGGCGGGCGAGCGTCTCGCGACGGTCAGCTGGGCGAGCGAGGCATACTACGGCTGCCAGTTCGCGCAGCCGCTGTCCGCAGCCGAACTCAGCGCGGCGCAGTTGCGCGGCGTCGCCACCAAAGGGGGCCGCGTCCCGAGCCCGGCACTGACCGTGCTCGACGACGATTTCGGCCACCGCCTGCAACGCATGCGTAAGCTACGCGGATTGACGCTGGCTCAGATCGCCGAACGACTCGGGGTAAGCAAGCCGACGGTCTGGGCGTGGGAGCAGGGCCGCAGTCGTCCGGTCGGCAACCGCATCGATCCGCTGGCGGAAGTTTTGGGAGTCACCCGTTCTGAGCTTTATCCGGAAGCCAGCGCACTCACGCCGCTTCACGACCTGCTGTCGCGCGTACGTGCAGAGATTGCCGCCGCAGCCGGGACGCTCCCGGAGAAGATCAAGATTATGATCGAGCTATGACGCCTGCTCGATCGCACAAAAGCGTCACAATCCGTTGAATTCTTCGCGTGGTAACGAATCTTCTTTTACACAAGAAAATTGATGGTAAACAGTCACATAAATTCGATTCGCAGTTAATGTATGTTAACTTACCTTACTTAACAGTAGAATGACATTTATAGTCTTGCGGTTTCAAAACGTGGCTTCGATGGACATTGTCGATGATCGAGTATTTTAGACTGTCTGAAATTTGGTTGACGTTTAACTTCAGAGACGCCTGACGGGGGGCGCAAGGGGCAAATGGGGTCATGGGGGTAAATTTTACGCCCGAGGAGGGTTGCGTCCTCTATCGGCTGTGGGCGGATAGTACGAACGACATCATTCTGAAGACCGATTGCAGCGGCAATATCGTCAACGCCTCACCGGCGCTGGAGCGATGGCCATTTGCGAGCGTCAACGGGTTGTTCGGGCGGCATATTCTCGATTTGGTCCATCCGTCGCGCTGTGCGGCTGTCATGGCCGCGCACGAATCGGTGATCGCTGGACGGCAGGATGGCGGCTGGATCGAATTCCCGGCGCGCTCGGTCGACGGGCCGGAACGCTGGTTCGAAATCCAGTTGCGCTGCCTGATCGCCGACGGCGGCGCGATCCAGGGCGCGGTCAGCATCGTGCGCAGCATCCAGGAGCGCCGCACTTTCGAGGAGCGGCTGTTCGTGGCTGCGATGACCGACACCCTGACCGGACTGACCAACCGCAGTGCCTTCGTCTCGATGCTCCAGCACTTGGTCGAAGCCAAGGCTGGCGGGTGCCTGGCGATGTTCGACATCGATCACTTCAAGGCGATCAACATGCGCTACGGCCACACGGTGGGAGACCAGCTGCTGATCGCCTTTTCCGAGTTCATCCGCGCGTTTGCCGGCAGCGGCGACATTATCTCGCGGATCGGCGGGGAAAGCTTCGGGATCCTGTTTGCGAACACGGGCATCGAACCCGCTGAGGCGATCTGCCGCCGCATCGTGGGTGCGCTGGGCGAGACGGGCGGCGCAACGGGGGGCGAGGGATTGCCGATCACGGTCAGCGCGGGCCTTACGCCGATCGCGCTCTCGCTCGACGATACGATCAAGGCTGCCGAACTGGCGCTGACGGTAGCCAAGGCCAAGGGCCGCAATCGTCTCGAGGTGGACCGCGGGCTTCCCGTTTACCTGGTTCGAGCGACGAAGACGGGTTAGCGCGTTTCCGTTTGACTGGGCTGGTGCCGAACCGAAGGTAGCCGGAAAAGCCTAGCTCAACCGGGCAAGAATATCCTCTGCAAACCCGGTCAACGTGTCGTCGCGTGCGCCCATGACGACGATCCGGTCGCCGGGCCGGGCGAGCTCGACGATGCGGTCGGCGCAGGCGGATCGCTCGGCAAGGTGTTCCGCCCGCCCGCCCGCATCCGTTATCCACCGCACGACATGTTCGCTTGAAACCGAACGGTCCACGGTCCCGCCGAAATAGACCGGATCGCACAGAAAGGTGATGTCGTCGGGGTCGAGCCGGGTGGCGACTACTTCCGCCAGTTCCGCTCCCATCTGGCGCAGCGGTCCGAAGCCATGGGGCTGGAAGAAGGCGATCAAGCGTCCGGGATGACGGCGCAGGGTGTCAAGAGTCGCCGCGACTTTTTCTGGGTTGTGGCCGAAGTCGTCGATCACGGTGACGCCTGCTGGCGACGTGCCGACGATGTCGAACCGGCGGGCGAGTCCGGAAAAGCTTCCCAGCGCGGCGATTGCGTCCGCCAGCGCCACGTTAGCCAGCACTGCCCCGGCCATTGCCGCCAGCGCATTCGCAAGGTTGTGCCTGCCGGGGACGCTCAAATTTAGCTTGTGGCGCGATCCGTCGCGAGCATCGACGACGTTGGCCGAAATGCCGGTCGGGGTCTCGTCGATCGATCCGGTCTCTACACGAAGCGTCGCATCCTGGCGTTCAATGCCGAACGTGAGCGGGTCACGTGCCAAAGGCAGCAATGCGGCGGTTTCCTCGTCATCGAGGTTGAGCGCCGCGCGACCGCTCACGGCCAAGAATCCGCCGAAAAGATCGCGCAGTTCCTCCAGGCTCTTGTGATCCAGGCTGACGTTGTTCAGCACCGCGATTGCCGGGCGGTACAACGCGATCGAACCGTCGCTTTCGTCCACCTCGCTGACGAACAGGTTGCCGCCGCCGACGCGCGCGCTGGCGAATGGCGCATCGTCCGCGACGAAGTTCTTCATCACCGCGCCGTTCATGATCGTCGGATCGCGCCCTGCCTGCGCCATGATCCACCCGAGCATCCCGGTGACGGTCGATTTCCCGCTGGTCCCGCCCACCGCGATCCCGCACGCGCTGGCGTTGAACAACTTTGCTAGCAACTCGGCGCGGCTCATCCGCGCGCAGCCTATTGCGGTGGCACGCACGACCTCGGGAACGGTGTTTTCTACCGCGGCCGAGGCGATCAGCGTCTGCTTGGCGCTGGTAATTCCACTCCCGTCCTGCGGAAACAGCCGAATGTCCTGCGCTTCCAGCCAGGCGAACTTTTCGGCGCTGCGGCCTTGATCACGGCTGCGATCGGACCCCGCAATCTCGGCGCCGTGGCCGCGCAGAATCAGCGCGAGCGGGAGCATGCCCGATCCTCCGATGCCGCAAAAGAACCATGGATGGGCGGCGAGGTCGTCGACGGAGGCGGTCATGGCGGTGTGGGTTAGGTTTGGCTTTGCGACATTACAACCGCGAAGCTACGGAACGTCATGGCCCGCATCGCAATCTGCGCCCCGTCAACCCCGTTCACGCGCGAGGACGCCGATCGCGTCAGGGCGCTGGGGAGTGTGGAATTTCCCGAGCACGAACTCGTGTTTCACGACCAATGTTTCGCTGTGGAAGGCCACTTCGCTGGACCGGACGCGCTGCGCCTGTCTGCCCTGCTCGAATGCGCCAACGATCCTGCCTTCGATGCGGTGTGGTTTGCACGCGGGGGCTACGGCGCCAACCGGATTGCGAGCGAGGCGGTAGCCGCCATGCGCAGCGCAGCGCACGACAAGCTGTTTCTGGGCTACAGCGACGGCGGAACGCTGCTCGCTGCGCTTTACCGGGCGGGGATCGGCCAGCCGGTTCATGCCCCCATGCCCGCCGACATCCGCCGCGAGGGTGGCGAGGACGCTATCCGCCGCGTGCTGGGTTGGCTCGGCGGCAGCACTGAGGGCCTGGAACCGTCGATGGACGGTCGCCCGGCAGCGGCCTTCAATCTGATGACGCTGGCAATGATCGTCGGCACCGAACTGATGCCCCACCTGGCGGGACACATGGTGCTGGTCGAGGAAGTATCCGAGCATCTTTACGCGGTCGATCGATTGCTGTTCCACGTAACCCACCACCTTGCGCAAACGGGCATCGCCGGGCTGCGTCTCGGGCGGGTCAGCGACATTCCGGAAAACGACCGGCCGTTCGGCTCGGAACCCGAGGCGATGGCGCGGTACTGGTGCGGGCGGCACGGCATCGCCTGGCTAGGCCGGGCGGACATCGGGCACGATGCTGCCAACAGGATCGTGCCGTTCGGGGTTGCGGGCGCGGCTCTTCGTCCATAACCGGCGCGGCAAAGGAGAGAGGTCGATGCGAGCGTTCGTTTTTCCGGGGCAGGGCAGCCAGAAGGTCGGCATGGGTGTGGAACTCGCTGGCGCCAGTGCGGCGGCGCGCGCGGTGTTCGAGGAAGTCGACGACGCACTTGGCCAGAAGCTTTTCGCGCTGATGCGCGAAGGACCCGAGGATCAGCTCACGCTGACCGAGAATGCCCAGCCGGCGATCATGGCCAACGCCATCGCGGTGCTGCGCGTGCTCGAGCAGGAGGGCGGGATTACTTTGGCCGGGAAGGCCGATTGTGTCGCCGGGCACAGCCTGGGCGAATACACCGCGCTGTGCGCCGCAGGGGCGTTCAGCCTCGCCGATACCGCAAGGCTGCTCAAGTTGCGCGGGCAGGCGATGCAGGCAGCGGTGCCGGTCGGAGTGGGGGCAATGGCCGCGCTGCTCGGCGCGGATGTCGATAAAGCTCAGGCGCTGGCCGATGCGGCAGCTGAAGGTCAGGTCTGCACCGTCGCCAACGACAACGATCCCAGCCAGGTCGTCATCTCCGGCCACCGCGAGGCGATCGAACGGGCGATCGCGCTGGTCAAGGACCACGCGATCAAACGCGGCATTCTGCTGCCCGTCTCGGCGCCGTTTCACTGCCCGCTGATGCAGCCCGCCGCCGATGCGATGGCCGAGGCATTGGGCAGGACCCCTCCCGGAGCGCTGCACCTGCCGCTTTACGCCAATGTCACCGCCAGCGCGGTCAGCGAGCCCACCGAAGTTCAGCGTCTGCTGGTCGAACAGGTCACGGGCCGGGTTCGCTGGCGCGAAAGCGTACTGGCGATGACCGCGGCGGGGACCGAGCAGTTCGTCGAACTGGGCGGAAAGGTTCTCGGCCCCATGATCGGTCGCATCGCCCCCGAAGCGCGGGTGAGCAGCGTGATCACGATGGCCGACATCGAAGCGCTGGCGAAGGAACTGTGAGCATGGAACATCGGATGTTCGACCTGACCGGAATGACCGCCCTCGTCACCGGCGCCAGTGGGGGGATTGGAAGCGCAATTGCGCGCAGTCTTGCGGCGCAGGGGGCGCGACTGGCGGTGTCGGGGTCGAATTCGGCCAAGCTGCGCGCGTTTCGCGACGAGCTCGACGAACACACCCCGCACCATCTGCAAAAGGTCGATCATGTCGCGATCACCTGCGACTTGTCCAAGGCCGAGGATGTCGAGAAGCTGGTTCCCGCCGCGGTCGACAGCCTTGGTAAGCTCGATATCCTGGTCAACAACGCCGGGATCACCCGCGACAACCTGGCGATGCGGATGAAGGACGAGGAGTGGGACGCGGTGATCCGCATCAACCTCGAGGCTGCTTTCCGCCTGATGCGCGCGGCGGCAAGGCCGATGATGAAGGCGCGGTTCGGGCGGATCGTCACGATCACCAGCGTCGTGGGCGCTACGGGCAATCCGGGCCAGGTCAACTACGCCGCGGCCAAGGGCGGGCTGACCGCGATGACCAAGAGTCTTGCGCAGGAACTCGCCAGCCGCGGGATCACCGCCAATTGCGTCGCCCCCGGTTTCATCCGCACCGCGATGACCGAAGTCTTGCCCGATGCCCAGAAGGACGCGCTCAACGCCCGCATACCCATCGGCCGGATGGGCGAGGGCGAGGATATCGGCGCTGCGGTCGCCTATCTGTGCAGCCGTGAGGCAGGGTACGTCACCGGCCAGACAATTCACGTCAACGGCGGCATGGCGATGCTGTCGTAGGCTGCCGGCAGCGGGAGAAAGCGCCCACAAACGCGCAGTTTTGCACAAGCTTTGCGCGCCGCTCGCCGCTTGGCGCTTGCCGCCGGGACGCCCCGCGTTAAGGAAGGTGGTCCGTAGTCCGGACACGCCTTCCGCGTCCGGTTTCAGCGTCCGATTGGGGGACACGACAAGACCATGAAGGCCACGATCGAACGCGCGACCCTGCTCCGCTGCCTGTCGCACGTCCAGTCCGTCGTTGAACGGCGCAACACCATCCCGATTCTGTCGAACGTGCTGATCGAGGCTTCGGCCGACGGCTCGGTTAAGCTGATGGCCACCGATCTCGATCTGCAGGTGGTCGAATCGATGCCCGCGGTGACGGTCGACAGCGCGGGCGCGATCACGGTCTCGGCGCACCTGTTGTTCGATATCGCGCGCAAACTGCCCGATGGCAGCCAGGTCAGCTTCGAAACCGCCGACAATCGCATGACCGTCAAGGCCGGACGCAGCCGATTCCAGATGCCGACGCTGCCGCGCGACGATTTTCCGGTGATCGTCGAGGGCGATCTTCCGACCAGCTTCGAGATTCCGGCGGCCACGCTCGCCCAGCTGATCGATAGGACCCGCTTTGCGATCTCGACCGAGGAAACGCGGTACTATCTCAACGGCATCTTCCTCCACGTCACCGACGAGGAGTTGAAGGCAGCCGCTACCGACGGACACCGCCTTGCCCGCTACACCGTCGCGCGGCCCGATGGCGCGGCGGGGATGCCCGACGTGATCGTGCCGCGAAAATGCGTGGCCGAACTGCGCAAGCTGATCGAGGAATCGCTCGACACCAACGTCGAGATCGACCTGTCGGCGAGCAAGATCCGCTTCACCCTGGGGGGCGAAAACGGCGTCGTGCTGACCAGCAAGTTGATCGACGGCACCTTCCCCGATTACACGCGGGTGATCCCCACCGGAAACGACAAGCTGCTCAAGCTCGATCCGCGCAGCTTCTTCGAAGGGGTCGATCGCGTCGCAACGATCGCCACCGAAAAGACCCGCGCGGTCAAGATGGCGCTCGAGAACGACAAGGTCACGCTCTCGGTCACCAGCCCCGACAACGGCACCGCCGCCGAGGAAATCGCTGCCGATTACAGCTCGGCCGGGTTCGAGATCGGCTTCAACGCCAACTACCTCAAGGACATCCTCAGCCAGATCGAGGGCGACACGGTGGAGTTGCACCTCGCGGACGCGGGCGCCCCCACGCTGATCCGGCAGGATGATAAGAGCCCGGCGCTGTACGTGCTGATGCCGATGCGGGTGTGAGGTCCGGTTCGTGGTCTGCGGATCACGCTTGGACCACTTGGACCAGTGTCCTGAGCTAAAAAATCCATCCCATTCGCGCGGAGGTTCTGCGGCGATATTGGAAGGGGCGCAGGTGCGCGGCATTCGCTCCGGATAGCTGGGTCAGAAGCGTGTAGGAAAGTTGTTTCTTCCCTGGTCAGCGGGTCTAATTAGGGACAGTCCCTATTTAACCGTCGGCCAGGGACGTCCGCGCCGCTTGGGCGGTGGCGCCACTTCGACAAATCGCGGCGAACCTCCTTGTGGTCGACCGCTTGTCAGCGCCGCTTCGATAACCTCGTCCTGCTCGCTCGCCTCGGCCCCTGCGGCGAGATAGGCGCGCCAGTTCGGCAAATGCCGGGCCAGCGCGTTTCGATCGGTGAGGCCGTCGTCTTTGCCATGGACATGCGCGCGCGCGCTCGGCCAGCGCCACTCTTCGGCCTGTCCAACCAGCCCGGCCTTGACCGGGTTGTTCTCGACATAACGGGCTGCGGTGATGAGGTGGGGGTCGTCCATCGCGTAGCTGTGGAAGCGGCCCTGAAACAGGTGGCCGCTGACGTCCTGCGAGCGGTTTACCCACTGGGCATAGCGGGTGTGGGTGCTTGCCATCACCGCGCGCAGGGCATTGGCCGAAGGCGGGACCAGGATCAGATGGACGTGGTTGGTCATGAGACACCAGGCAAGGCACGCTACCGAGTGAAACGTGCAGGCATCCGCGAGATACTTCAGGTAGAGTTGGCGGTCGTGATCCGAGGCAAAGATCGCTTGCTTGCGATTGCCGCGCTGGATCACATGGTGCGGCATATCAGGAACGACAACCCTGGCAGTCCGTGGCATCGCGCACCTTTTAAATGGGGACAGTCCCTATTTAAATCGACTACGGGGTGGTGCGGGCCGTGTCACGTATTTAAATAGGGACTGTCCCCATTTAAATATCCACCACGATCTTGCCGAAATGCTTGTTCGAAGCTTGATGGCGAAACGCGTCCGCCAGGTCGGCCAGAGGGAAATGATCTGAAATCACCGGCTTGATCCCGGTCGCCTCGATACCCGCGATCATCGCGAGTTGCTGAGCTCGGCTGCCCACTGTCAGGCCCTGCACGCGCAGGTTCTTGGCCATCAGCAATACCGTCTGGACCGGCCCGGCATAGCCCGCGAGCACGCCGATCAACGCGATGTGGCCGCCGACTTTGGCGGCGACCATCGACTGGTCGAGCGTTCCCGCGCCGCCGATCTCGACCACGGTGTCCACCCCCGCACCGCCGGTCAGCTCGAGTGCTTTGGCGCCCCAGGCTTTGGTTTCCTTGTAGTTGATCAGCTCGTCGGCGCCGAGATCGCGCAACTTCTCCAGCTTGTCGCCCGACGAACTCGTCGCGATCACCCGCGCGCCCGCCGCCTTGGCCATCTGCAGCGCAAAGATGGAAACCCCGCCGCTGCCCTGGACCAGCACGGTCGAGCCGGGCTTGACCGCGCCATCGACGAACAGCGCGCGCCACGCGGTGAGGCCGGCGCAAGTCAGCGTCGCGGCCTCGGCGGCGGAGTAGCCAGCCGGGGCGCGGGTGAACCAGCTGGCCGGGGCGACGATGCATTCGCGCGCATAGCCGTCGAGCCCATCGCCGGGAACGCGGCGGAAGGCGGTGGCGGGAGTCGCGCCATCATCCCATTCGGGGAAGAACAGCGACAGCGCGAGATCTCCCGGCTTGAAGGCGGTCACGCCGTCGCCGACCACCTCGACCACGCCCGCGCCATCGGACATCGGGATGCGCCCCGGCTCGGTCGGGATCATGCCGCTTACGACGGCAAAGTCGTGGTAGTTGAGCGATGAGGCCTGGAGTTTCACCCGGATTTCGCCCGGTCCCGGCGCGCCGGGATCGTCCAGAGTGGCGCGGGTCAGGGTGTCGAGGCTCGCGGGCGAGCCCACACGGATGGCATTGATGGTCACTGTGATCCCCCTAACGGGAATGGAAAAGTTTCTACTCGGCCGCTTCGAGCATTGCCGCCCGTTGCGGTCCGCGGATCAGGCCGCCCGGGGTCTCACCGGTCCACCTCCCGTTGCGGAAGGTGACCACGCCGCCCTTGATCGTGCAGACATAGCCCTCGGCCTTCTGCAACAAGCGCTTGCCGCCAGCGGGCAGGTCGAACGCCAGCCACGGCTTGCCCAGCTTGACCGAGTCGAGATCGATCACGTTGATATCGGCCAGGTAACCCGGCGCGAGCACCCCGCGATCGTCGAGGCCATAGAGCCGCGCCGTATCGCGGCATTGGCGCTTGATCGCGTTTTCCAGCGTGATCTTGCCATCGGGTCGGCCTTCCGCACGCTTGCGATCGCGGACCCAGTGCTGGAGCATGAAGGTCGGGCTCGCCGCGTCGCAGATCGTGCCGCAGTGCGCGCCGCCGTCAGACAGCGAGTTCACAGTGTCATCGCTCGCTTGCAGTTCCTCGAGGAAATCGAGGTTGCCGTCGGCATAGTTGAGGATCGGGAAATAGATGAACCCGGTCCCCTCGTCTTTCATCAGCAGGTCGTAGGCATATTCGGCAGGATCGATTCCGGCCGCAGCCGCGCGGGAAAGAATCGTTTCGGACGGCGTCGGCTCGTAGTCGAAATCGGGGTCCATTTCGAACTGGATGAACCACCCGGTGGCGACCACGCGAAGGAAGTCGATGATGTCGCTTTCGGGATAAACGTTGTCCTCGGCCAGCATCCGCGCCTTGAACGCCGGGTCCCTCAGACGGGCAAGCTGCTGCTCCCACGGCAGCGCCTCGATCTCCGCCCAGGCGGGCTTGAATCGGAACGGATGGACGGTGCCGCGCCAGGCCATAACGATTCCGTTGCCGCGCAGCGCGATCTGCGCGACGATGTTGGCGCCGGCAGCGTTTTCCTTGCGCATCGTCGCGATTTGTTCTTCGAGCGGCAGTTCCTTGGCGATCGACTGAAGCGCGGCGAACGTCACCGGCAGGCCGGTTTCGCGGCTCAGCGCGCCCATCCATTCGAACTCGTTCCATTCGCGGCGCAAGTCGCTGGCCATTTCGAACACGCCATAGCCGACCTTGCCCATCGCCCGGCCGATTGCGATCAGTTCCTCGGCGGTGGCGGTTGTCCCCGGGACCAGCTCGCCATCAATCGACTTGTGGAGGATGGTGCGGCTGGTCGAAAAGCCCAGCGCCCCAGCGCGGATGCCCTCTTCGACGATCGCTGACATTTGCGCGACATCATCGTCGGTCGGGATCGCGCCAGGCTTCTCGCGATCACCCAGCACATAGGCGCGGACCGCACCGTGAGGGACATGGGTGCCGACATCGATGCTGCGCGGCTTTTTCTCAAGCGCGTCGAGGTATTCGGGGAAGGTCTCCCAATCCCATTTCATCCCTTCGGCCAGCGCGGTGCCGGGAATGTCCTCGACCCCTTCCATCAGCGAGATGAGCCACTGGTGGCGCTCGGGCGCGGCGGGGGCGAAGCCGACCCCGCAGTTGCCCATCACCACGGTCGTCACGCCGTGCCACGAGGACGGTGCCATTTCGGCGTCCCAGGTCGCCTGACCGTCGTAGTGGGTGTGGATATCGACCCAGCCGGGGGCGACGATCCTTCCGCTGGCATCGATCTCCTCGGCACCGCTGCCGTGAATCACGCCAACCGCGGCGATCAGCCCATCCTTGACCGCGACGTCGCCGCTAAAGCGCGGGACGCCGGTCCCGTCCACGATGGTGCCGTTGCGGATGACGAGGTCATATGCGGGCATGAATCATTCTCCCAGTTTTGCGGGGAGAATGTCAGGGCGCGGTTGGTATGTCGAGCGTATTAATCGTTCGATTAAACCAGTTCATCCCTCACGCGCGGCAATCATTGCCGCGACATCGACAAACTTCTCGCGCGGGGCGCCTTCGCGAGCGGCCTTGGTCTCGGCCTCTTCGATCCGCTTCCAGTCGCGGAAAGTGATCACGTCGAGGTGGCGTTCGGCGGCGAGTTGGTCGAAGCCCGGACGACCGTGCTTGCCCGATCCTGCGCCGATGTCCTCGGCAATCTTTTCGATCACCCCGAAGCCGTCCGGCCGGTTTGTCCCGATCGTCCCGGATGGACCGCGCCGTGCCCAACCGACGCAATACAGGCCGGGCAAGATCCGTCCCTCGTCGTTGGCGAAACGCCCGGCACGCTCATCGAAGGGCACCCCTGGGATCGGCGAGGTCTGGTAGCCAATGCAGCTGATCATCAGGCTGGCCGGAATGGTATATGTCTCGCCGGTGGAGATCGCGCGACCGGCCTCGACTCTGGTTCGCTCGACGGTGACGCCCGTCACCCGGCCTTCGCCCTGCAACGCTAGCGGCGCGGCGAAGAAATCGAACTCCACTTCAATTTCCATGTCGGCGCGGTGGCTTTCAGGGATCGCGGCAAAGCCGCGCAAGTGGGTGACCGACTTGCGCAAGCCGGGTTCGAGCAGCGCGTCCTCCCCGATCTCGGGAAGATCGGCGGGATCGACGCGCGGGCAGGCGCGCGACAGGTGGCCGAGCTCGCCCAGTTCCTTGGGGGTCATCATGATCTGGTGCGGCCCACGGCGACCGAGAATTACGACCTTGCGAATTCCCGAGGCTTCGAGCGCGTCGAGCGCGTGAACGACAATGTCCGATCCGTCGAATTCGGCGCGGGTCTTGGCGAGGATTCGCGCCACGTCGAGCGCGACGTTGCCCATTCCGATCACTACTGCTGTCTCACCCGACAAGTCCGGAGCGAGATCGGCGAACTGAGGGTGGCCGTTGTACCATCCGACGAAAGCGGCGCTTCCGAAGACGTTTTCGAGGTCCTCGCCGGACATGCCCAACGGCCGGTCGTGCGGCGCACCAGTCGCCAGGACCACGGCGTCGTAGAGTGCTTGCAGTTCCTCAATCGTAACGTCGCTGCCGACCGTGACGTTGCCGACGAAGCGGACGTTGTCGCTCAGGGCGGTCGCTTCGTAACGGCGCGAAACCGCCTTGATCGACTGGTGATCGGGTGCGACGCCGGTACGGATCAACCCGTAGGGGACCGGCAGGCGATCGAAAATGTCGACGCGGACCTCGTTGCCCCAGCGCTTCTGAGCGGCTTCGGCGGTATAGTACCCCGCCGGACCCGATCCAATGATCGCGATATGCCGCATCCGTGCTCCCCGCTCTTATGCGGCGATGTAAGCGGGCTTGGGGGCGTTTGGGAAGAGGCCTCAGGCGATTTCGACAGCTTGTTCAAGGCCGAGGAAGCGGTTCAGTTCGCCAACGCACTCGTCGCGGTGGCTCAGCATGAAAAGGTGCCCTCCGCCGCGGATCAGGCGCATCCTGCTGTCTGGGATAAGCGCATGGAGAAACCGCGAGTTGAGGGGCGGGACCACCTGATCTTCGTCTCCCGCCAGAATTAGCGTGGGTACGTCGAGCAGCGGCAGCATGGGCACGCTACTCCACCCGGCGAGCGCGGCCAACTGGTAGAGAAACCCGGCAGTTGAAGGCGGGGTCGCGGCGTTGAGCGAGACGGGTTCGCCGGTACCGCCGCCATTGTACAGAATCGCCAGGTTGCGCCGGAGCGCTTTGGCCACCGAGTACTCGGAAGGATCGAAAAGACGGGCCAGCGCGGGCAGACTTCCCGGTGCCATGACCATTCCTGCACTGGTTGCAGCAAGCACCAGTCGGCCGATCCTGGCGCGATGTTGCAACGCGAACTGCTGAGCGATTCCGCCGCCCCAACTGATCCCCAACACATCGACCTTCGGGATGTTCAGCCGGTCGAGGATGGCGCTCGCGGTGAGCGCCATCGTCACGGCATTGTAGGGAACCAGCGGGTCTGGCGATTTTCCGATGCCCGGCATGTCGAAGCACAGGACCGGGCGCGGAGTCATCGCCTGGGCAAGCGGCCCCAACAGTTCCAGGTTCATGCCGATCCCGTTGAACACCAGCAATGGCAGTATGCCGCCGTTCTCGGATGAGGAATTCCATTGCGACACGCGCAATCGGCGTCCGTGGACCCGAAGCGAGGTGAAACGGGGAGGGGGAATAGCCATGCGCGTTCGCTAGCATGGAAATGGTGCAACGCAACATAGGTGCGGATACCCCTGCGGAGAAAGGCGAGTTGAACAGCCGAACCTTTCGTAGGGATGGCGTCGCACGTTCGAGGTTTTTTAACCCGGCTGCCCTAGAAGCCGCGGCAAGGACGGGTTGCACTGTCGAGTTCGCGGAGACTCAGGGCCGATGTCAAACGCACCTTTCGGCTTATCCCGCCTCAAGCAGGCCATTCCTGGCGCGCGCGCGATTCGAGCCCGCGACGGCAGCCATGGTGGGGCCGCGGCTGGAATTGTATGCTCTTTTGAAAGGGCCCGGCTTGGCTGGTTCTGGTCGACGGATTCGGAAGGGCGGCTGAACTATATTTCCGATCATATCGCCGAGGCATTGGGAAAGCCCGTGGGCCAACTGATTGGTCAGCCTTTCGCGACACTGTTCGAGCTCGATACCACGGACCGCCCCAGTCAGCGCACGCTCCCGTTTCTTTTGGGAACGCATACCAGCTTCACCGAACTTACGGTCAGCGCTGCGGGACACCCCGAGGGGCAGTGGTGGGCGGTCTCCGGCTTGCCGCAAACCGGCAGCCAAGGCACTTTCCTGGGCTATCACGGCCATGGTCGCGACATCACCGAGACCTTGCTGAGCCAGCGCGACGCATCGCAACTGGCCATGTACGATTCGCTGACCGGCCTCGCCAACCGCCATCACATGGCGCGCAGGCTCGAGACGACACTGACAGCCTATCAGGCGGCCAAGCGAAGCTGCGCGCTGATGATGCTCGATCTCGACCGGTTCAAGCAGGTCAACGATACGCTGGGCCATCAGGCCGGCGACGAGTTGCTCAAGCAGGTGGCGCAGCGGCTGCGCCGGGTGATCGACGAGACCTGCGAGATCGGTCGGGTGGGAGGCGACGAGTTCCAGGTAATCCTGCCCGATATCGATGATCGGGGCACGTTGGGCGAGCTGGGCCATAAAGTGATCACGATGCTCTCGCAGCCCTATTCGATCGATGGCGCGCGGTGTGTGATCGGTGCATCGGTCGGCATCGCCATTGCCCCCTACGACGGGCTTGAGAGCGAAGATTTGGTGCGTAGCGCGGATCTTGCCCTTTACGCGGCCAAGGGCGCGGGCCGGGGTCAGTATCGTTTTTATTCCAGCGACCTCCATTCGGTCGCCGAGGAGCGGCGCCAGCTTGAAGAAGACATGCGCGATGCCCTCGCGAACGGCCAGATGCGGCTGGCCTACCAGCCGATCGTCTCGCTGGGCGAAAATCTCATAAGTGGGTTCGAGGCCTTGTTGCGCTGGGAGCATCCTGAGCGCGGCGACATTTCGCCGGCGCTGTTTATCCCCATTGCCGAGGATGCCGGCCTCATCGCTGCGCTGGGTGAATGGGCTCTGCGCCAGGCCTGCTTCGAAGCGGCGTCGTGGGAGGGCAACGCCCGCGTCGCGGTGAACGTGTCGCCGATCCAGTTCGCCAACGTTGCGTTGCCCTCGCTCGTCGCGTCGGCCTTGGCCGCATCGCAGCTTGCGCCAGACCGGCTCGAGCTGGAGATCACCGAGAGCGTGTTCCTGGGTGAAGGCGCCGATACCCAGGCGATGTTCGTTGCCCTCAAGAAGCTTGGCGTCCGGCTCGCGCTCGACGATTTCGGAACTGGCTATTCCTCGCTTGGCTATCTTCAGAAAGCGCCGTTCGACAAGATCAAGATCGACCAGAGCTTCGTTCGCAGCTCCACCGAACCGGGCAATCGCAACGCAGCCATCATCACGGCGATCGTCAGCCTTGCCAACGCACTGGGAATGGAGACGACCGCCGAGGGGATCGAGGCGCGCGACACGCTCGATCTGATGCACTCGCTTGGGGTCAGCCACGGACAGGGCTATATCTTCAGCCGGGCGATGGATCAGGACAAGGTGCTGGAACTGATGGCATCGGGAGAGCTCGAGCTCCATCCCGACGGACCGTCCACCCATCGCTCCGGTCGCAAGACCCTGTTGCGCAAGGTCGGGCTGATCCACGAAGATCACCGTTACGACGTGACGATGCGCAACCTGTCCAAGACGGGGGCGATGGTCGAAGGATTGATCGACGTTCCGCTTGAAACACCGTTCGTGGTCGATTTTGGCGAGGGCCAACTCGCGGTCGCGAAAGTGCGCCGCTCGAAAGGCCAACGCCAGGGGCTGGAGTTCGAAGTCCCCCTGATCAGCGACGGAGCCGACGGGCTGTGCACCCGCCACCGCGTCTCGCCCTATATGCTGGCTGCCGCGGGGATGCCACTCGGCGCGCTGCCGCCGGGCAATTATCCGCTGGTCGGGCAGGGTCAGAACAAGACGTTCAGCTTGCCCCAGTTCGCGCAAGTCGATCCAGCCGGGGAAAGCCGCCGCGTCGTCTGACGCCAAACTGCACTGGGGTTGCTGACATTCCCTTCCGCGCCCGCTAACGGCTCGGGATGATTGACCGTAGTCTTATCCGCAATTTTTCGATTATCGCCCATATCGACCATGGCAAGTCGACCCTGGCCGACCGTCTGATCCAGCACACCGGCGGGCTGACCGAGCGTGAGATGAGCGCGCAAGTGCTTGATAACATGGACATCGAGCGCGAACGAGGCATCACCATTAAGGCCCAGACCGTCCGGCTGACGTATCCCGCCAAGGACGGCCGGACTTACGAACTGAACCTGATGGACACCCCCGGCCACGTCGATTTCGCCTATGAGGTCAGCCGCAGCCTCGCCGCCTGCGAAGGCGCGCTCCTCGTGGTCGACGCCGCGCAAGGGGTCGAGGCCCAGACCCTCGCCAACGTCTACCAGTCGATCGAGCACGACCACGAGATCGTCCCGGTGATCAACAAGATCGACCTCCCCGCCGCCGAACCCGAAAAAGTCCGCGCCGAGATCGAGGAAATCATCGGCCTCGACGCCAGCCAGGCCGTCCTCACCAGCGCCAAATCGGGCATCGGCATCGCCGAAGTCCTCGAAGCGATCGTCACCCGCATCCCGCCCCCCAAGGGCGACGCGCACGCCCCGCTCAAGGCGATGCTGGTCGACAGCTGGTACGATCCGTATCTGGGCGTGGTGATCCTCGTCCGGGTAATCGACGGCACCATCCGCAAGGGCCTCAGCGTGCGCTTCATGCAGGGCGGGACCGAGCACCTGATCGATCGCGTCGGCTGCTTCACCCCCAAGCGCACCGATCTGGAGAGCCTGTCCGCGGGCGAGATCGGCTTCATCACCGCGCAGATCAAGGAAGTGGCGCAGGCCAAAGTCGGCGACACCATCACCACGGTCAAGGCCGGCGCGACCCAGGCGCTCCCCGGCTTCAAGGAAGTCCAGCCGGTGGTGTTCTGCGGGCTGTTCCCGGTCGACGCCGCCGATTTCGAGAAATTGCGCGAAAGCATCAGCCGCCTGCGCCTCAACGATGCCAGCTTCACTTTCGAGACCGAGACCAGCGCCGCGCTCGGCTTCGGCTTTCGCTGCGGCTTCCTCGGCCTGCTCCACCTCGAGATCATCCAGGAACGCCTGACCCGCGAGTACGACCTCGACCTCATCACCACCGCCCCCAGCGTGGTTTACCGCATCCAGCTGCGCAAAAGCCGGACGGACGACGCGCAGGAAATCCTCCTCCACAACCCCGCCGACTACCCCGATCCCAGCCGGATCGAACAAATCGACGAGCCGTGGATCAAGGCGGTGATCTACACGCCGGACGAATACCTCGGCAGCATCCTCAAGCTGTGCCAGGACCGCCGCGGCATCCAGACCGACCTGACCTATGTGGGCGGCCGCGCCCAGGTCAGCTACGAGCTGCCGCTCAACGAAGTGGTGTTCGACTTCTACGACCGCCTCAAAAGCATCAGCCGCGGCTATGCCAGCTTCGATTACGAGCAGATCGGGCTGCGCGAAGGCGACCTCGTCAAGATGAGCATCCTCGTCAACAACGAGCCGGTCGACGCGCTGAGCATGATCGTCCACCGCGGCGTCGCCGAGGAACGCGGCCGCCACATGTGCGAGCGCCTCAAAGACCTGATCCCCCGCCACCTGTTCAAGGTGCCCATCCAGGCCGCGATCGGCGGCAAGGTGATCGCCCGCGAGACGATCCAGGCGATGCGCAAGGACGTGACCGCCAAGTGCTATGGCGGCGACATCAGCCGCAAGAAGAAACTGCTCGACAAGCAGAAGAAGGGCAAGGCCCGGATGAGGGAGTACGGGAATGTGAGCATTCCGCAGGAGGCGTTTATAGCCGCGTTGCGGATGGGGGAGGAGTAGGGAACATTTGCATACCAATCCAAGTATAAACAGTCCCAAGATAGCATATTGGTGAATTGGAAATGAGAATTCTAACCGAGTTCGATAGGCCACTCTTTAAAAAACTGGCTCACAATGACACCGGCCAAGCGGCTGGTCATCAAGCGGGTTTTCTTGTCCCCAAAGATTTGGAAGAGTATTTCCCAACCCTGTCTGCTCAGGTGACGGCGCTGAACCCGACGGTGAGCGAAAGCGTCACCGCTTTCTTGTTTCATCGAAACCAGTTTCTGGCAGAAGTGCAAACTCGCTATCAATATCAGACTTGGGGCGGGACTCGTACCCCTGAGCGTCGAATGACAGGCAACCTGACGCCGTTACTTGGAACGGCTGCCAAAGACGACATCTTGCTGATGGAACGAGGTATATCCGACCCGACGGTGTATCGCTTTACGCTAATCAAGCACAATGATCCAGAGTATGCGGCTTTCAGCGCATCTATGGGAACGCTTAGATGGGGCACCCTTAAAAAGGATGACCCTCCTGCTCTTGAACCAGAGACATCTGCTGCATTGGCCGCTCAGGTCGCCAAGGAGAATGCCCCGTTCGCCCTGTTCGACCAAAATGCGATGATTGTTGAGTCTCACTCTCGAAAAGTCTCGAGGAGCCGCGCGTTCCAAACTCGATTGGTAGCGCTTTATGGTAGCAAATGTGCTTTGTGCGGTTGTGCGCTAGTGCGGCCTGACGGCAAATCCGAGGCCGAGGCGGCCCATATCGTTTCTAGGTCGCTGAAGGGCACTGACGACGCGAGAAATGGGCTACTCTTGTGCAGAGCGCATCATTGGGCGTTCGATCAAGGGCTTATTAGCTTGGATGGGCAAAGAAGAGTCATTATCTCTCCCCGATGCCAAGCCATTCCGGGTAACGAAAGCCTGTTACCCTTGGCGGGGCAGCAAGCGGCGTTGCCTGAAGCGCTCGACCTGGCACCTGACTTAACTGCAATCGCTTGGCACCGAACGAATATAGGGCACCTCGAAGAATGGCGATTTTGGCCTGAAGCAGGCGGCCTGACGGGGTGACGGCGATCGTAGCTTTGGATTTTGAGGCATGTCGATCGTCAGGCACCTGATTTCGGTGCTGTTTGTGGGCTGATCCGGCCTGCTTG
>JAUYQH010000102.1 GCA_030697365.1 Novosphingobium sp.
TCGATCCAGAACCACGTGCCGAAGGCGCCGCCCCAGTAGAAGCTGTTCTTGCCCTGCTTGGTGTTGGCGGCAGCGGGATCCATTACGATCGCGAAGTCCATGCCGAAGCCGATGCCTTCCTGGCTAGGCCCGTAGAGATCAACCTTCACGCCCGGTTGCAGCACGTTGGTGCGCATCAGCTCGACCGTACCGGCCTTCAGCACGCGCTTGCCATCGAGAGCACCGCCATTGCCGACGGCCTGCGCGAAGCGCCAGTAGTCTTTGACAGTCGATATCAGGCCGCCCGAGCCCGAGACGAAGTTCGGCCGCGAGGTGCGGACATTCTGCGTCGGCTGGGCGATGATCTTGCCGGCGCTGTCATAGGTGTGGATCGCGACGACGCGGTTGGCTTTTTCCGGAGGCATCCAGAAGCCGGTGTCGACCATGCCAAGCGGCTCGAACACGTGCTTCGCCATATATTGGTCGAGCGGCTCGCCGGAGAGTTTCTCGACAACATAGCCCTGAATGTCGACGCTGGGTCCGTAACGCCAGTCCGTGCCCGGCTGGTGGGCCAGGGGCATCGTCTTCAATTTGTCGATCATCCCCTGGAGGTCGCTCGATTGCAGGCCGGCTTGAGTATAGCCAGCGCTGACGTCGAAGCCCGCCGAGTGGCTCATGAGCTGGGCCATCGTCATCGGCGTCTTGAGCGGCTCGGTTCCGCCAGAGGCGGTCTTCACCTGGAGATTGGCGAATTCCGGGATGTACATCGAGACCGGATCCGAGAGCTTCCACTTGCCCTGTTCCCAGAGCTGCATCATCGCGACGCCGATCGTCGGCTTGGTCATCGAGGCGATGCGGAAGATCGAGTCCGGCTTCAGCGCTTCGCCTGTCGCGGCGTTGGCTTTGCCGTAGACGTCCATGTGCACGATCTTGCCGTGGCGCGCGATCAGCGTGGTAACGCCCGCAAGCTTCTGCTGGTCGACGAGACCGTGGAACTCCGCGTTCAGCGCATCGAGGCCGGCGGAGGAGAAGCCCTGCGACTCCGGTGAAGCGAGCGGGATGCCAAGGCCGACGGCTGCCGCGTTGTGCATCGAAGCCGTGGTGTTCACGCTCGGCGCGGAGGAGCAGGACACGGCAAGAAGCATCGCAGCGAGTGCGACCGACCCGAATGTGCGTTTGGCGAAGCTGGTCATTTGCGTCTCCCCTTTTGACGGCCGATTTCGGCCGCTCTGTTCTTGGAAAGAGATTTCCCTCGCAGGGCGGAGGCCGTCAACGCTCGGGGGGTTCACGAGGCACGGATAAATGCGGGAAACTGGCGGTTATTGTAGCGCCCAATCCTTGGCCAGGTGCGCGATGAGCTGTTCCCGGCGTGCGCGCACGTCGTCCGGTGTCCAGCGTGTGCGGCCCTTGAGGTCGTCGGACATCGCGAAGGATGGCGAACCTTTGCGGAAATAGATGCCCAGCTTCTCGAGGAAGGACTTGCGGTCGGCTTCCTGGTTTTCCGCGTGCGTCAGCAGGGTGAAGTTGCCGATGCATTCGGTGAGTTCGTCGCGGTCCTTGGCGCGGGACCATTCGTCGTACCAATCCGAACCCTTGGGCGGCGTACGCGGCAGGATGTGTTCGACCGTGCAGTCGGTGTCTGGCAGCAGCGGCTGGCCGGTCGGCACGGCGGAGCTTATCCGCATCAGCAGGGCGCGGCGCTGCTTGAAGTTGGGGAAGCGGCCGCGCAGGCGCTCGATCAGGTCGGCCTTCTCCTTGGTGGAGAGGTCGAGCGGGCTGTCGGCATCGAACAGCTCGTCATGACGGTCCATGGCGTCGAGCACGCGGCGGTAGCGCTTCTGGCGGTATTCGCGGTCGGCGATCGAATATTGCAGCGTGTAGGCGAGCCGATCGAGCGCCCAGAAGAAGCGGTCGGCGGTTTCTGGATCGTGAGGATGGTCGACCAGGAACATGATCGCCGGCGCGCGCCAACTCTCATGATGGATCGAACGCAGATGGCAGATGCGCTTCAGCGCCTCGGGCCCCAGATTGAGTTCTTCCGTGTTGCCGCGAACGACTGCGTCGTAGGCGTCGACGAACAGCGGGAGTTTCTCGTTGAGGAACTGGCCGACGGGCATCATCTGCATGATCGACTGCAGCAGGCCGTCGACGAGTTCGCCGGTGCCCTGCCGGTCGTAGATGGCGCGCACCTGCTTCAGCATGTCGCCGAAGCCCCGGTCGCTCAGCCGGTTGGTGTAGGTGTTCCAGCGGACGGACTGCTCGATGGCTTCCTGGTTGGTGAAGCCGGCGCGCTCGAACAGCGCCGACTTGAGGATGTCGTGGTCGGAGAGTGGCTTGCCGCGGTGGTTGAGCGACTGGAAGACCTTGTAGGCTACAGCGTATTCCGAAACGCGCACGCGCACGATGGAGACTTCGTCCAGCAGCCACTGCGCGAAGCGCGAGCGCTCCTCCTGCGACATGTCGGAGAGTTCGTCGTAGATCAGGTTCACCGCGTCAGCGAGGCGCGCCTGGCTTTCCGAGCCCGTGCCGCGCGCCGCCTGGCGGATGCGGTCCTGGTCGTTCGTGGCGCCGCGCATCTGGACGTGCTCGCGGAAGAAGGGCGTGTCGAGCGTGTTGAGAGTGATGCGCCAGCGGTGACCGCCGCCGAACATCATGCCCATGCCTTCGTGGCCGATCATGGTGTGCAGCAGGGCTTGCTCGTCGGCCGAATTGGACAGATCGCGCAGGACGGCGAGGATGATGGTGAGCGTTGTGGCCCGCTGTTGCCCGTCCACGACGTCCTGCGGCCCGCGGCCTCTCGGCCGGATGACCACCATGGCGCCGAGGAAGTAGATGACGGAGTTGCGGAATGCGTCGAGAAGGTCCTTGATCAGGATGCCGGTCTCTTCGTCGCCCCAGGAGAAGCTGCGCTGGAAGGGCGGTACACGGATATCGGCAGCCACGCTGAACACGTCGCGGATGCGCAAGACCTCGGCATTGATCGACATAAAATACGATAGTCCCGAACTGAACTGACCGTACCTACTCAAACCAGCGGGCCGGGTCCAATGTTCCGGCCGAGAATTGATCGGGGAAGTGCATGAGACTTTGCAGATTCGAGGCGGCTTCGGGCGCAGGCGTGGGGGTTGTGCTGGGCGACGAGGTTGCGGACCTCAGGAAGGTCGCGCCGCATCTTTCCCCGAATCCTGTGGATATTCTGGCCGCAGGACAGGCCGGTATCGAAGCGGCCGAGAAAGCTGCGAAGTCGGCCCCTCGGCTGAAACTCAAGGATGTGAAGCTGAAGGCGCCGGTGGGCCGTCCGGGCAAGATGCTGGGCATCGGGCTCAACTATCGCGATCACGCCAAGGAGACGGGCCGCGAGCCGCCTACGACCCAGATGTGGTTCAACAAGCAGGTCACCTGTCTGCACGGCCCGTTCGATCCGGTAATGATGCCGGCGGTGTCGACTGCGCTGGACTACGAGGTCGAGCTGGTAGTGGTGATCGCCAAGCGGGGAAGGCACGTCCCCAAGGAACGCGCGCTGGAGATCGTTGGTGGCTACATGACCGGCTGCGACTACTCGGTTCGCGACTGGCAGCGCGCGACGCAGACCATGATCATGGGCAAGGGGTTTGATACGCACGGGCCGGTTGGTCCGTGGATCACGACGCCCGACGAGGCGGGCGACGTGTCGAACATGGCGCTGAAGTGCTGGGTCAATGACGAGCTGCGCCAGAACGGAAACACTCGCGACATGATCTTCGACGTCGCGCAGCAGATCGAGCACCTGACGAAAGCCTTCCCGCTGGAGCCGGGCGACCTTCTGTTCACCGGCACGCCTGCGGGGGTTGGCGCGGCCTACGATCCGCCGAAGTTCGTGAAGGTCGGCGACAAGGTTCGTGTCGAGGTCGAAAGGCTCGGGGCGATCGAAGCGCAGATCGTTCAAGAAAAGGCTGAGACGCGCATTGGGTGACGTGAAGCCGAGAGGGCGGAGCAAAAGGAGAGGGGTGCTGCTGGCGGTGGCGATCGTTGCGGTCGCAGTGGCTGCTTTGGCGGCGTGGTTCTTCCTGCTGCAGGGCCGTGGCGCCCAGCTCGATCTATACAAGCGTGATGCTGCGGCGCGGATGCAGGCGGCGAAGCCGAAACAGGTGACCGCCGAAACGTTTCGCGCAACGATTTGTGCGGCTTCGCCCTGCGTGCTGATTGAGGCGGGTGGGCTGGCGTTTCTGGTCGGAGCGGGCGAGGGGGCCGGTGAAGGGTTGTTGGCGCGGGGCCTGATGCGGGCGGATCTGGATGCGATCCTGGTCAACGATCTCTCGCTCGCTTCGGTGGAGGGGTTGCCACGTCTGCAGCAGTTGAGTTTTGCGCTCCAGCGCAGCGAGCCGACGCCGGTCTTTGGGCCGGATGGGCTGCTGACCGTGGTCGATGGCGCAAACCTGCTGCTGTCGGGCGCGGGCGAGCAGGGGGCTCGTTTGCAGGTCGGACTGGAAGGCGAGGACCAGGGGCTGGCTGGCAAGGTTGTGTTCGACTCCGGCGTGGTCGCCATCCGCGCCTTTGCGGCTGCCCGGGGCGGACGGGTGTACCGGATCGATGCCGGCGAGAAATCGCTGATCGTTGCCGGGTGCACAGCGCGGGGCGAGGACGTCCTGGCGGCGGCGAGGGGGGCAAAGACGGCTGCAGCAATCATTGCGGCGGAGGCGTCGCAGATGCTGGAGATCGAGGACAGGGCGGCAGCGGCTGCCGGCGGGGTCGTGCGTATGTCGAAACCAACGTGCATGGGCCCGGACGAGGCATTGAAGGCCGTCGCGGAAGCACGGCTAACGGGGGTGCTCTTGGCGCCGCTGGAGCCGGCCGGGACCGATTCCCAGGGACGCCGCGCCTGGGAGGAGCTGGTTGTGCCGCCGCCGGGGATTGCGGCAGGTCCGGGCCAGCCGGGCGCGGTTCTCGACATGTCGGGGAAGAAGCCGGCGCTTGTGCGCGGTAAGCCCTGAAAAGCTGAGGAATTCCGGAGCCTGAAAAGCGGACGGGGTTCCGACCCTTGTCAGAACCCCGCGCTCCCCGGTCGCCCCCGTCGCCGTCCGCATCCGCCTTGTCGGCTAACTGTCGGACGGCACGTTTCGAATTGTGGCGAGTTAGAGGCACGTTCCCTGCTGCTGTCCACTACCCAAGGCGCCTCCGCTGTCGGACTCCCGGCGCGTGTCACCCAAAGTCCACATTGCCGCTGTGTGAGAGTGATTAATTGCGCTCTGCATCGAAAGAGCGCGAAAAGCGGGTTTTGAGGTGAGTTCGTAACGAGCGGGTTCGCGGCTGTCTGACGCGCAGCTATACTCGTGACTTGTCATTCCCTGCGGATGCCAACACAACCGATTGGGTGTGACGTAATGAGTCCACACTGAGGGGCTGCTCAGGCACAGATGCCGGTTATCGCGCACATAATGATTGCGCTGGTCTACATTACTGCGTCCGTCCTGGGCGCGGTTGCGTTGTACCAGTACTACGAATTCCAGCCGGTCACCGCCGCGCTGGTTGGCGCAGCGTCTGGCCTCGCGACGATGCAGCTTCACATGGCGCTGTCGCGCCTTGGCGGCGGGGACGTTGACAAGCAGTTCTTCGAATTGCGTCAGGAAATCCGCAAGCTGACCGCGCGGCTGGCGCAGTCGGAGCAGCGTTCCGAGGAACTGAAAGCCTCGTTCGACAAGGAAGTCGCCGCCCGCCGCGAGACCATCGTCAACGAGATGCGCGGCCTCGAGGACATGATCTCGAAACTGGGCAAGAAGTTTGAATCGCGGCTGCAGGTCGTGCGCGCCGCGACCACGGACTCCACCATGGACGGCGCCTCGGCGCTCGATGCGGTGCGCGATGCGCTGCGCGAGAACCGCGTCGACCTTCACCTGCAGCCGATCGTGAACCTGCCGCAGCGCCGCGTCTGCTTCTATGAGGGCTTCACCCGCCTGCGCCGGGCCGACGGCAAGGTGATCATGCCGAACGAATTCCTCGGCGCCGCCGAGAAGGCGAACCTGCTCGGCGTCATCGACAACATGCTGCTGTTCCGCTGCGTGCAGATCGTGCGACGCCTTTCGGAACGCGATCGGCGCGTTGGCGTGTTCTGCAACATCTCGATGGCGTCGCTCGAAGACGACCAGTTCTTCCCGCCCTTCCTCGAATTCATGCGCGAGAACCGCGATCTTGCCAGCGCCCTGATTTTCGAACTCGGCGTGCGCAACTTCAATCAGCGCACCGACATCGCGGCTCGCAACATGGGCCGCCTGCGCGACCTCGGTTTCCGCTTCTCGCTCGACAAGGGCGACGGCCTAGCGTTCGACCTGCCGGAGCTTCAGGCGGCGGGCGTGAAGTTCGTGAAGGTGAATGGCGAACGCCTGCTCGGCGAGCTCGTACCGGGCGGCGAGCGGCCGATCTCTTCGCTCTCGCGCGACATCGCACCGGAAGATGTGCCCGCGGTGTTTGTGCGCTATGGCATCGACATCATCGCGGAGAAGGTCGAGAGCGAGAAATCGGTGATCGACATTCTCGAGTTCGAGATTCCGTACGGTCAGGGCCATGTGTTCGGCGCGCCGCGTCCGATCAAGGGCTCGCTGCTGGAAGAGACCGCCCCGCCGCCGGACTTCGTGCGCCGCGTCAGCGCGCAGGCGATGTAGGCGGTGACCCCTCCGAAACTGTTGGAAGGCCTGTCCCGCGTCGCGGGCGACTACGACGCCGTGCTGTGTGACGTGTGGGGCGTGGTGCACAACGGGCGCGAGGCTTTTGCTGGCGCGGTCGAGGCACTGCAGCAATTCCGCAGGACGCGTGGGCCGGTGGTGCTGATCACCAATGCGCCGGTGCCGATGGAGCGGGTGACGCGGCTGTTTCCGAAGCTTGGCGTCGCGATGGACTGTTTCGACGACGTGGTGACGTCCGGGGATGCGACGCGGAACGAGCTGAAGCGCGTTGCGCCGGGGCCGGTCTATCGCATCGGCCTGGGCGAAGACATGAGCGTCTATGCCGGGATCGACCTGCAGTTCAGCGAGGATCCGACGGTGGCGAAGGTCATCTGCTGCACGTCGCTGCGCGAATATCCCAACGGCCAGCCCGAGCCTTATCGCGAAGAGCTGAGGCGGCTGGTGGCGCATGGACTGCCGATGATCTGCGCCAATCCGGACGTGCAGTTCCGGCAGGGCGACCGGTTGATCTGGTCGGCGGGTGCGCTGGCGGCGATCTACGAGCAGGAGGGCGGCAAGGTTGTTCGCCCCGGCAAGCCGGACGAGCCGATCTATCGGCTGGCGATCGAGCGGGTGGCGGCGATCGCGGGCAGGAGCGTTGCCCCGTCGCGCATGCTGGGAATCGGTGACGGGCCGGCGACCGATATGGTTGGCGCGATGCGCCAGGGGATCGACGCGCTGTTCATCGGCGGCGGAATACATGGGCATTCGATGGGCGAGGGGGATGCGTTCCTGGAGTCCGCCGCAAAGGTGATGGCGGTCGATGGCGCCGCTGCGAAGTACGCGATGCCGGAGTTGAGGTGGTAGTGCTCGCTTCGCTCGCCGGGAATGGGGAGTGGGGAATAGGGAATAGTGTTTCCCCGCGATTTCAAACATCCGGCGCATCTCCGCATTCGGACCGGCTGATGCCGTCCGGTTCGCTGTGTGCGCCTCCAGATGGAGGGCCGGGGACGCGGGATCGCCCGCGTGATTTGGCTTTGCTGGTTGCCCAGCTCTACCGGTAGACAAGAAGAAACGCGGATCCCG
>JAUYQH010000119.1 GCA_030697365.1 Novosphingobium sp.
ACCCTAAGGCCTTCATCACTCACGCGGCATTGCTGGATCAGGCTTTCGCCCATTGTCCAATATTCCCCACTGCTGCCTCCCGTAGGAGTCTGGGCCGTGTCTCAGTCCCAGTGTGGCTGATCATCCTCTCAGACCAGCTAAGGATCGTCGCCTTGGTGAGCTTTTACCTCACCAACTAGCTAATCCTACGCGGGCTCATCCCTCGGCGATAAATCTTTGGACTTTCGTCATCATCCGGTATTAGCAGTCATTTCTAACTGTTATTCCGAACCGAGGGGCAGATTCCCACGCGTTACGCACCCGTGCGCCACTAAGCCCGAAGGCTTCGTTCGACTTGCATGTGTTAGGCATGCCGCCAGCGTTCATTCTGAGCCAGGATCAAACTCTCAAGTTTGTGTCACATCCGGCACGGCACGGGCCCCAACCGAAGCTGGAACTACCGCAAACCGCAACGAATGAATTTCAAGGAGCCGATACCTGCACTTGTCAAACGTATGGTTACGTTAGGACATGTCCGAACCGACAGTGCGTGAGCAAAGCCGGAACGTTAAGGCATCGACTTGTTACCGGTACCCGGAGCTTGAAAATCCCCGGACCGGGCGCCGTCGCCCACATGTCCCTTCATCTAAACCAACAATGTCAAAGAGCCATCCAACAGAAGAGGCGGACAACCATTGCTCCCCGATAGGTACCGGGGGACTGGCGTCCGTCTAAAGTTGGCGACCGTCGGAAGGGCCGGCGAAACCGCCTGCTCCCCTTCGGTGGACCGGCGTATATGGAGGGCACGGGATTCGGTCAACATCAAATTGCAATTTTATTTCAATGGATCGGATGGATGGCGGAAAGCCGGGGTTCCTCCCCTGCCGCTGGGCCATTGGCGAGCTGGCCCCTGCGATTGCTAAGCGCTTGTTTACCCTGAATCGCTACTCCCGCATGACGGCGTCCACGGGCGCGACGCCGGAGCAATACCTGCAAGAGCGCGAAGCGAATGAGTTCTCCGTCGATCAGTGTGGCCATGAGCGTGTACAACTGCGAGCGCTTTCTAGCGACCGCGATCGACAGTGTCCTCGCGCAGACTTTCGCTGACTTCGAGTTCCTCATCCTCGACGATGGCTCGTCTGACGCGAGCGGCGCGATCATCGATGCATACGCGGCGCGCGACCCGCGGATTCGGGCGATCCGGCGCGAAAATCGTGGCCTCATCGCCAGCCTCAACCAGCTGCTGTCCGAAGCACGCGCTCCGCTGGTCGCGCGGATGGACGGCGATGACATCGCTTATCCGGAACGCTTCGCCCGTCAGCATGCCTTCATGCAGGAACACCCCGATTATGGGGTGGTCAGCACCTGGTCCCACGACATCGATTCCGATGGCAACCCATCAGACACACCAGACCTTGAACATCCTACCGATCATGAGGGATTTCTGCAGGCACTGCATCATTCCACCCCGCTCTGCCACCCTTCGGTAGTCTATCGACGGGACCTGGTGCTGAGCATCGGCGGCTACCACGCCGCGTTCCGCCATTGTGAGGATTACGATCTTTGGCTGCGCCTGGCCGATGTCACCCGGCTGTGCAGCATTCCCGAACGCCTGATCAAGTACCGGCGCACCGACGATCAGGTCAGCAATCGCCATATCGTTGAGCAACAGACCAACGCCGCGATTGCCTATTTCGCCTGGCTGGAGCGGCGCGCGGGTCGGCCCGATCCGACCGCGGATCTGAAGGACATGCCGCCGATCGCGAGCCTGGACGATCTGTTCGGGCGCACCGACGTGGCCAACGCCGTCAGAGCCAGGGCCGCGCCGCGAATCATTTATTCCAGGACCGCGCTTACTTCGCACGGCCTGAACATCCTGCTCGATCACATCAAGGGTGGCGGAGACCGCGGCGGGATGTGGCGCACCGTCGTCCGCCTGCTCCGGTTTGGAGAGCCCGCCCGCGCCACGCGCCTCGCCGCAGCGCTTGTCAGGCAGTGACACGATGACGGTCCGCCGTGCTGCTGCCTGGTCGCTGGCCGCGCAGTATACAACCTTCGCCACCCAGTTTGCCGCGAGCGTCATCATCTCGCGGTTCTTCCTGCTTCCTGCCGACGTCGGGCTGTTCTCGATCGCGCTTGCGGCGGCGATGGTCGTCTCGATCTTTCAGGACATGGGGATAACCCGCTTTGTCTCCGGCCAGCCTGAGATGCGACGCGATGCAGTGAGCGACTATGCGGCAGTGGCCGTGGCAATCGGCTGGGCGGTTGCCGCAGTGGTTGCTCTGTCAGCGCCCATATTGGCCGGGTTCTTTGGCGAGCCGGCTCTGGCCGGATTGCTGGTGCTGATCGCTGCGTCCTATCTGATCGCGCCTTTTGCCACCGTGCCCGCAGCGCTCTTGGTTCGCGAAATGAACTTTCGCGCGCTGTTCCGGGTCAACGCGGGCAGTGCGCTGATGGGCAGCGGCGTGGCTGTAGCGATGGCTTGGCAAGGATTCGGCGCGGCGTCACTGGCGTGGGGAGTGCTGGCGACTGCGCTTGCCCGTACCGGCATCGCGCTTGCCCACCGGCCGGTTTGGCCACGGGTGCCGCAATCGATAGCCGCGATTCGCCCCATGCTGAACTTCTCGTCTTCCTCATTTGTCCTTAGCGCCAGCGCGGCAATCGGTATGCGTTCACAAGACCTTATCGTAGGCCGATTGCTTGGGGTTGTTTCCACCGGACTGTTCAGCCGGGCGGGCGCGCTTGCGGGCCAGCTTTCATCGCTGGTAACCGGGGCTATCAGCAGTGTGTTCTACCCCGCATTCGCCCGCAAGCGCGATGCCGGCGCGCCGCTGGGGGCACCCTATCTTCATCTGGTGGCATGCAACACCGCGTTGAACTGGGCGGCGATGGTCGGCTTGGCGCTGGCCGCCGAGCCGATCGTGCTGCTGCTCTATGGCGAGAACTGGGCCGAAGTCGCACCGCTTCTTCGTTGGATGGCGATCGGCGAAATGCTGTTCGTGGCGATTCCGCTGCAAATGGATGTGCCGATCCTGCTGGGCCGCATCCGCACGCTGATCTGGATCAACCTGCTTGACACGGTCGCGGCCATTGCGCTGCTCGCGCTCGCCTGCCTGTGGGGGCTGGAGGCTGCTGCGCTCAGCCGGATCGCATATGGGTTGGTGTGGTGGTCGATCTATGCAAACTTCCAAAGCCGGTTGTTAAGCTTCCGCATCGCCGCCCTGTTGACGATCTACGCACGTAGCGCCCTTTGCGCACTCTCTGCAGGGCTGCCGCTGCTGATTGCCACGTGGCTGGGCTGGAAAGGCGCGGGCCTTGGTTTCGGCGGGCTGGCTCTCTTGATCTGCACCGGGGTGCTCACCTGGATCGCGGCGATCGCGTTGACACGCCACCCCGCGTGGGACGAGATCCGCCTGGCGCTTGCGACCCTGGCAAGGCCGCTCCGCGCGCGTCTTGCCGGATGAGCTGAGCGATGCGGATGACTTACCTGATCCTTGCCCATGAGGATGAGGCGCAGTTGACAGCCCTGCTTGCTGCGCTGCTGCCGCCCGGGTCGCCCGACCGTGCCTTTGTGCACATCGACAGGCGCTCGGCCCTGTGGCGCAGCTTGCGGGGTCGATCGCTGCACGATCCCGCAACCGTCAGGTTTATTGCCGATCCGGTCGCGGTGCGCTGGGGCCATTGGAGCCAGATCGAAGCAACCCTGCGCCTGATCCGGGCTGCCGTGCATGAGGGCTGCGATTATGCCCATCTGCTGAGCGGCGCCGACTGGCCGCTGGTCCCGCGCGAGGTGCTGGTCTACGCATTATCAACTGCGGACGCGTCGCCTTGCTATATCGAGGCCGAAGCGGGCACGCAGGAAGCCCGGATGCAGAACTTCCGCCTCGATGCGCGCTGGCTGCGGCTCGATCCGGAACGTGACCGGTTGCGCTATGCAGCGTCGTGGGAGCTGCGCCGGCTGTCGCAATGTCTGGACGCGGCTCGCAATCGCCTGGGACTGGTGCGGTCGCGCCCCTGGGGAGAATGGCGCAAGGGTTGGACCTGGTGGTCTTTGCCGGAACAGGCGCTGCGACTGCTGGCGAATGAGCTTCCTCGCCTGATCGCTTCGGGACGCCTGACCGGAACGGTGTGTGCCGACGAACACGTCATACCGACGATCATCGCCGCGCATTTCCCGGACAGGCTGGCGGGATATCGTCGCTTCATCGTCTGGCCGGACGGTAACTCCAGTCCACGCATCCTCACGCGCAATGACTTGCCCGCGATTGCAGCCAGCGGCGCTTGGTTCGGGCGCAAGTTTTCAGCAGCGAAGGACCCCTTTTTCCTGGACCTGCCCCATTGGGATGGCCGCCCAGCCGCCGCCGGCGCGGGCGATCGCGGTGATCTGGGCAAGGGTGCTTCCGGCTGGAATGCATGAACCTGGCACCTTCGCCCTAACATCGCGGCATTAATCAATTGCCAAGGCCATGTCGCCGGTCGGCCGCCCGCGTGTGTCGATCGAGGGTTGGTTTGGCGCTTCCCGTGCATCGGTGGTATGTTCGACAACTGGGAGAGTTCGATATGATGCCCTGGCTCATCGCCGCCGCCGCGCCGCTCTCGCTGCTGACCGTGCTGCCCATTGCCGCGGGACAGAACGCAACTTCGGAGGCATCGGGCATCGACATTATCCGGACCGACGGGGACGGCCACGGGCGGCTGACGGTGCCGGTCCGGATCGGCAACGACGGACCTTACGATTTCCTGATCGATACCGGCGCGGAGCGGACCGTTCTGGCACGCGGGCTGGCGGACCGGCTGGGGCTGGTTCCGTCGGGGCGCGCGACGATGATCGGGGTTGCTGGGTCGCTGGCGGTCGATCTGGTCGATGTTGCCGAGGTCAGGCTGGGCAGCCGTATCTTTTACGATTTGTCCGCCCCCCTGCTCGAAGGCCGGAATATAGGCGCTGACGGGATCATCGGGCTCGACGGGCTGCGCAACCAGCGCGTCCTGATCGACTTCAAGCGCAACATCATCGCGGTCGACGATGCCCGCGAGCTGGGCGGCAACCGCGGGTTCGAAATCGTCGTCCGCGCCCGCCGCCGGGGCGACCAGCTGATCATGACCAACGCGCTGGTCGATGGCGTAAAGACCGACGTGGTCATCGATACCGGCGCACAGAGCACGATCGGCAACCGCGCCCTTCAGCGCGCGCTGACCCGGCGCCGCGCGCCCGAGCCGACCAGCCTGACCTCGGTCACCGGGCAGCAGATCGCGGCCGAGCTGGTCTATGCCCGCAAGGTCACGATCGGCCATCTCGATCTCACCGAGATGCCGGTGATCTTCGCCGATTCGCCGCCGTTCGAACGGCTCAACCTCAGCGAAAAGCCGGCGCTGCTGCTGGGGATGGGCCAGCTGCGCGCGTTTCAGCGGGTGGCGATCGATTTCGAGACGAAGAAAATCCTGTTCGACCTGCCGCCCCGCGACGGCCTCCGCGTTACCAACGGCCGCCGCTGATTTAGCGCTGGCGCTCTGCCGCCCAGCTCCTATTTCCGGCGCCGATGCCACCCGATACCGCCACCGACCCCGACGCCCGCCACGACGGCTGGGACACGCTGCGGCGGTTCGTCCCCTATCTGTGGCCGCGCGACAACGCCGCCTTGCGCTGGCGGATCGCGGGTGCGCTGCTGTTGGTGCTGGCGAGCAAGGCGACCGTCCTTACTCTGCCGTTCTTCTACAAGAACGCGATCGACCGCATGACCATGGGCGGGAACACCGCGCTGACTTTGGCGCTTGCGTTCGTCCTCGCCTATGCCGGGGGTCGCTTTGCCGGAGTGGTGTTCGACAACTTGCGCAACATCGTGTTCGAGCGGGTCGGCCAGGACGCGACCCGGGCGTTGGCGGTCGATGTGTTCCACCGCCTTCATCGCCTGAGCCTGCGCTTCCACCTCGCCCGCCGCACCGGCGAGGTCACCAAGACGATCGACCGCGGAACCAAGAGCATCGACGTGATGCTCTATTTCCTGCTCTTCAACATTGCCCCCACGGTGATCGAGCTGATCGCGGTCATGGTGATCTTCTGGATCAACTTCGGCGCGGGGTTGGTCGCGGCGACGATGACCGCGGTCGTCGCCTACATCTACGTCACCCGCGCGATCACCGAATGGCGGACCAAGCTGCGCGAGAAGATGAACCGGCTCGACGGGCAGGCGCTCTCGCGCTCGGTCGATTCGCTTCTCAACTACGAGACGGTCAAATACTTCGGCGCCGAAGGCCGCGAGGAAGCGCGCTATGGCGGGGCGATGCGCGAGTGGGCCGATGCCGCGGTCAAGAGCGAGAACAGCCTCGGCCTGCTCAACATCGCGCAGGCCGCGATCCTCAACCTGCTGATGGCGGGCGCCATGGCCTATACCGTATGGGGCTGGTCGCAGGGCAAGCTGACCATCGGCGACCTGGTGTTCGTCAACACCTACCTCACCCAGCTGTTCCGCCCGCTCGACATGCTCGGCATGGTCTATCGCACGATCAGGCAAGGCCTGATCGACATGGCCGAGATGTTCCGCCTGATGGACACCGAGGTGGAAGTGCGGGACGCCCCCGGCGCGCCCGCGCTGGTCGTGCGCCGCCCGACCGTGACGTTCGAGAACCTTTGGTTCGGCTATGAAGAGGACCGGACGATCCTCCACGGGCTGTCGTTCGAGGTGCCCGCGGGCAACCGGGTGGCGATCGTCGGGCCATCGGGCGCGGGCAAGAGCACGATCGCTCGGCTGCTGTTCCGGTTCTACGACCCATGGCGCGGGCGCATCCTGATCGATGGACAGGACATCGCCACAGTCACCCAGGAATCGTTGCGCGCCGCGATCGGGATCGTCCCGCAGGACAGCGTGCTGTTCAACGACACCATCGGCTATAACATCGCCTATGGCCGCGGCGGCGCGGGGATGCTGGAGGTCGAGGCGGCCGCAAAGGGCGCGGCGATCGCGGACCTCATCAACCGCCTGCCGCAGGGCTTCGATACCGAAGTCGGCGAGCGCGGGCTCAAGCTGTCGGGCGGCGAGAAACAGCGCGTCGCGATTGCCCGGACGCTGGTCAAGAACCCTCCGATCCTGCTGTTCGACGAAGCCACCAGCGCGCTCGATTCGCGCACCGAGCAGGAAATTCTCTCAACCCTGCGCACTGTTGCCGAACATCGCACCACGATCTCGATCGCGCACCGGTTATCGACGATTGCCGATGCGGATCGGATCCTCGTGCTCGACCAAGGGCGGCTGGCGGAGTCCGGCAGCCACCTCGAGCTGCTGAGGCGCGACGGGCTCTATGCCGAAATGTGGGCGCGCCAGGCGAGCGAGAGCGACGAGGTGGAGGAAGCGGCGGAGTAGGTCCGGCGGTCTTTCGGGTCCTTTCTGATCCGCACCCCCGTTCGTGTCGAGCGAAGTGGGTGTCCCTACCCCGGAAACCGATCAAACCGGGGCAGCGCGTCGAGGCTTGCCTCCCACCGCAGGCTATCGGCCATCTGGATGTGCGCCTGCGGAACGAAGACTTCCGGATTGTCGAGCGTGGCCGACTGGATATCGACGATGCCCGGCAGCATCGTTTCGTTGTAATAGAACAGCCCCGTCCCGCAATCGCCGCAAAAATGGCGTTCGCCATGTTCGGAGGATTGGTAAACTTTTGCCTCGCCTTGCGTGACCGTCAGCTCGTCGGTGGCGAACGCGATCCACGGCACGAGCAGCGCGCCGGAACTGCGCCGGCAGTCCTCGCAAAGACAGACAGCGTGATGTTTCACCTCGCCCGAAACGGCGTAGCGGATCGATCCGCAGTGGCAGCGTCCTGAAGGCATATCCGCATCTCCCAGATCAAACTGAGTTCTGAACATATCAGGAACATGCGGGTTTCGCAACCTCAGAGGGGAGATGCTCCCGTCACCGGATCGGCCCGGGTCGCCAGGTGCGCGACGGCCATCACCGTGAACTGCGCGTTGACCCGGATGCAGGCGGGAAACACGCTGGCGTCGGCCACCAGCACGTTGTCGGTTCCGTGGACCTTGCACCTGAGATCGACCACCCCCTTCCTGGGGTCGGCGTTGATCGCGTTGCCGCCATGGGGATGCGCGCTCGACAGCGTAACGTCGTCTTTCTCCTTGATATATTTCCGGTAGAACGCATCGATGTCGTCGGTCGGCTTGATCGGCAAACCCACCCGTAGCGACGGCCACACCTCGAGCGCGCCGGCTGCGAAATGGATTCGGGTCAACGTCCCCAGCGCCCGCCGCAGCAGCGCGCGATCGCTATCCGAGAACTCGAGCTCTACCTTCTCCTTGCCGAGCTTGCCCTTGCGGTCGATCGGGATGAGCACGCCGGCCGAGCGCATCCGGCGGTACTGTTTCATCCGCCGGTCCATCTCCTCGTACCAGCCGCCGAGCAGCATCGCCATCGACTGGGGCGGCTGGAAGTGGCTCTCCAGCAAGAACCCGCCGCAATCGACCGCGGTGGTCATCTGGTCTTCGTCCCAGGCGGGACGGATCGGCTGGCCGGTGACCGGGGACGTCGCGGGCATCAGCGCGACCACCGGCGAGGCCACGTTGAGCGAGATGCCCTTGCCCAGCCTATCGTTCTCGATGCCGCTGGCCTCGAGCAGCTTGGTCGAGGCGATTGTCCCCGCAGCGACGACCACCCCGCGACGCGCATCGATGTCGCGCGGGATACCGCCGGGACCGACCAGCACCCGCACCCCGATCGCTCGCCGCGGCGCGCCCCTGGGGGTCGGGCCCCAGCGGATCGCGGCGACCTTGCTTTCGGGCAGGATCCGCGCGCCGGCGTTACACGCGTCGAGCAGGATCCGGGTGCCCGGCCCCACGCGCCGCGCATAAGGGCAGCCGGTGTTGCAATACCCGCAATAAGCGCAGGCAGCGGCGGTGTTGGGCGGGCCGAAGTTCTTCGAGAACCAGCCCGGCTTGGCCCCGGCGATCCACGGATCGGCCTTGCCCACTGCAAACTTCTGCCAGCCGTCGAGCAGGTGGTTGCCATTGCCGCGCCCGCTGCGGTGCTCGGCCTCGCCGATTTCGAGGTATTGCTCGACGTGGTCGTAGGCCGCTTGCAGTTCGGCATAGCCGATGTCGGCACCCACCACACGCCATGCGTCGAACGGATTGCTCGCGGTAGTGTTGGTCAGCCTGTCGTCGTGCATCCGCAGGCAGATGCCGTTGTTGACCGTGGGCGAACCGCCGACGTTGCGGCCCTGGAAGATAACGATGTCGCTATCCTTGGTCATCTGCAGCGTGCCGTGCTTGTATAACCGCGCGCCCATGGCGCGCTCCTCGTGGGTGATGGCATCCGACGAGAGATAGGGTCCTGCCTCGATCACCAGCACATCCAGGCCCTGCCGGGCGAAATTCAGCGCGGCGATCGATCCGCCCGAACCCGAGCCGACAACGACCACGTCGACGATGGGTGGCACCTGGCCGGCGGTGAGCAGGTCCGCGGATTTCAGGTCGCGTCCCGGGACCTTGGTGATGGGCAATTCTCCCGCGGCGGTGCGGTCGCGAAACCTGGGCAGCATGAAGCCGATTTGGGCATGAACCTTGTTGGCCTGGTTCGCATACTGGTCGCCGGTCTCCCAGTGGCCGTAATAGGCGGCATAGACGACCGCTCTGAGCCGCGCGGCGTCCTGCGCCGCATCGATCCTGCCGAAGCGCAGCCAGTCGTCGATGATCTTGCGGCGCGCCGTGACCTTCTTTTTGGAGAAGCCGATCAGGGGAAAATCGAGCACGTCCTGCAACCGGCTCAGATTCTTGCGCATGTCCTCCAGCGCGGTGCCGCCGATCAGCGTGAACTGCTTTTCAAAATTGGCGATGATTTCGTCCATGCCGATCTGCATGTCGACGAAACCGTCGAACAAGGCTTCGGAGAACTTGCGGACGAACTTGATCTGCTTGGCGGTGAATGGTCCAGCCATGGGTTCCCTCCGGTCTTTTCAGGATCGGACCCGTTGTTTTCTTTGCAGATGACCGAGTAGCTCCCGCTTGGCAAGCCCGGCACGCATTCAGATGATCGCGTCGCCCATACCCATCGTCGCCCCGTCGGTGACGATCACCCGGTCGCCCAGCCGCGCGATGGCGAACAGCTTGGCGGCGAAGCTATCGGGCACGCCGATGCAGCCGTGCGTTACATAACCGTTCTCGACCTTTGTGCCGTGGATCGAGATGCCGTCGTTCGTAAGCCGCAGCATAAAGGGCATCGGCGAGTCATAGAGGTTTGAGACGTGCGTCCGGTCCTTCTCGGTGATCGGAAACACGCCCAGTGGGGTTGGCTTGTCGTCATGCCCGGTCAGGATCGCGGTGGCGCCAATCTCATACCCGTCGCGAAACACGGAGAGGACGTTGGCCTTGAGATCGACCGTGACCACGGTCGTGCCGGCGGCGGGTACGCCCGTTTCGTCCCAGTGCCATTCGCCGTACTTGATCGGACCCTCGATCGGCAGGATGCGTTTGACCACGAACTGCGCGGCAGGTTTGGCGGGAGCCTGCGCTTTGGGGGCGAGCGCGATCCGCTCCACCGCGGGGGCCGCGGCGTCTCCGCGCGAGGGGAGCCCCTGGATCAGTATCAGCGTCGTAACGAACGCCGCCGCCGCGATAGCGACGCTCGATCCGGTCCAGAGGGTGCGGCGTGACGGTTTGGGCATCGTTTACCTCGCGTTAGCTAAACATTGGCGGAGGTTTCTGGAAGACGCCAGCGATTCGGCACATCTGTGCCGCAGCGGGATCGACGGGGGTAAACTCGTTAAGGCGTAAACATGCGTCACAATGTGATTCTTTTGCCTTGGAAATCACATTGCAATGTGAGACATTCCACGCATGTCGACCCAGCTCATCGATCGCGTCCGTCGCCTCGTCACCGATGGCGGCATGTCTCGTTCGGGCCTCGCCCGCGCCGCCGGACTCCATGCCAACACCTTGCGCGACCTCACCGAGGAGGCCTGGAACCCGACCGCCGACACGCTCGGCAAGCTCGAACGGTTCCTGTTCTCGAACGACGACGCGCCCTCGCTGGTCCCGATCGAGGAGATCATCGACGAAGCGCGCAACGGACGGATGTTCATCCTGGTCGATGACGAGGACCGCGAGAACGAGGGCGACCTGATCATCCCGGCGCAGATGGCCACCCCCAACGCGATCAATTTCATGGCCACCCACGGCCGCGGGTTGATCTGCCTGGCGATGGCCAAGTCGCGCGTCGATCAGCTGGGTCTGGAGCTGATGAGCCGCCAGAACGGCACCCGCCACGAAACCGCCTTCACCGTCTCGATCGAGGCGCGCGAGGGGGTGACGACCGGCATCTCCGCCGCGGATCGCGCGCGGACCGTCGCGGTGGCGATCGATTCTTCGAAGGGGAGCGAGGACATCGTCACCCCCGGCCACGTCTTCCCGCTGATCGCGCGCGACGGCGGCGTCCTCGTCCGCGCCGGACACACCGAGGCCGCGGTCGACATTTCCCGGCTTGCGGGACTCAACCCCGCCGGGGTGATCTGCGAGATCATGAAGGACGACGGAACGATGGCGCGGATGGACGACCTCGTCGCCTTCTCGCGCCTCCACGACATCAAGATGGGCACGATCCGCGACCTCATCGCCTACCGGATGCGCAACGACCACCTGGTCGAGAAGGCGACCGAGAGCACGTTCATGTCGGACTATGGCGGTGAATGGCGCGCGACCACTTTTCGCAACAAGGTCGACGACACCACCAACCTCGTCCTCCAGAAGGGCCATGTCGATCCGGGCCAGCCGACGCTGGTGCGGATGCACGCGATCTCGATCTTCGACGACCTGCTCGGTCGGCCAGGAGAGCGCAAGCGCGTGCTCCAGCGCTCGATGAAGGCGATTGGCGAAGCGGGCAGCGGGGTGATCGTGGTGCTGATGCCCAGCCGGCCCGGCGCGCTCCAGGCCGAAATCGGCGGCAAGCCGGAGGGCGAGCTGCGCGAATACGGCATCGGCGCGCAGATTCTCGCCGAGCTCGGCATCCACGACATGATCCTGCTGACCAACTCGTCGCGCAACGTGGTGGGGATCGAAGGCTATGGCCTCCATGTCGTCGCCGAGCGGCCGATCCCAGCGTAAGGAGTAAGTCTTGGCCAAGTTCCTAATCGTCGAAGCCCGGTTCTACGACCATCTCAACGACATGCTGGTCGCGGGCGCGAAGGCGGCGCTCAAGCAGGCCGGGCATCTGGTCGAAGTCCTGACCGTGCCCGGCGCGCTCGAAATTCCGGGGGCCATCGCACTCGCCGAAGAAAGCAGCGACTTCGACGGCTATGTTGCAATCGGCGTGGTGATCCGCGGCGAGACCTATCACTTCGAGATCGTCGCGGGCGAAAGCGCGCGCGGGATCATGGCGCTGACGATGGACGGGGTGGCGATCGGCAACGGCATCCTGACCGTCGAGAACGAGGAGCAGGCGCTGATCCGCGCCGATCCGGCGCAGAAGGACAAGGGCGGCGAAGCGGCCAGGGCGGCGCTGGCGCTGCTCGCGCTCAAGCAGCGCTTCGGCTGAGGCCTATCGGAACAGGTCCCCCGGGCTGTTGAAGCCGAGCCGGGTGTTCGTGCCCAGGATCAACTGCTCGAACACCCCGACACCCTGCTCCTTGCCCCCGAGCACCGCGCGGCACGGGATCTGGACGTGGAAGTTGTCGATCCGCGCGGGATCCTCGGCCTCGATGTCGATGTCCTCGCGTTCGACCTCAATCGCGCCGTGGTGGAGACCGTGGCCCCACTTGGGCGACATATAGCCCAGCCCGCGCATGTAGAACCGGCCGAGCGGTTCGAGCGCGACCGACAGCGGGCCGTCGCCAGTGTCGATGGTCAGCTCGCCGCGCGCGGGCCAGCGGGTGCCCGGGATCAGCGGCGATTCCATCGCCGCCGCCGATGTCTCGAACCAGCCGTGTGGCCCCGCGCCGTCCGGCACCACCGCCGCGCGCAAGTTCCAAGGCGGGCCGTCGCCATCGGCGTTGAGGTGGAAAAATACGCTATGGCGGGCGAAGTTCATCGGGGTCCACTGCCAGAAGAACCCGGTCGGGCGCGATCCGGTATGCGGCTGCGGATCGGGCATCCCGATCGGCCGCACCCCCCACGAACGATCGCGCGTGCCGGTGCAGGCGCGCTGGATCGCCTCGCGCCGCCCGTCGATTTCGATCCAGCCTTCGTAGCGGCCGTTCTGCGTCATCCGGGTATAGTCCATGAACGCGCGCGGCCCGATCCGGCGGGTGAAGCGCGGCTCTTCGATCGGAAACGCGCGCCCAGTGAAGGTTATGTCGGCGGCGATCCCGTCGCATTCCTCGACCACCAGGCGCAACTTGCGCAGCGGCTCGATCACCTCGATCCGGATCGGCCCGACAGTCAGGTCCATCCGCTCCATCCCCAGTTCGCGGCTGGCGTGAAGGCAGTGCTGCTTGCCATTCCGGATCGCGCAGAAATGCGCGTCGGCGACATCGAGGTGGGGATAAATTCCGAACGCCAGCGCAAAGAACCCCGAGCCGTCGGGGTTGTAGCCGTTGAAGAAATAGCGATCGTAGAAATTGCGGTCGGTCCCCGCGAACGCAATCGGTTCGGCGGTCTGATGCAGCGGATAGTCGTCGCCTTTGCTAAGCATTAGAGCGCCCCCAAACTTTCGTGCTTCAATGCAAGCTGGCAAGCTCCGCGCGCCATGTCGAGAAACATCGCATCGCCGCGTGGCGTGCGCTCGACGAACGCGGCGCTGAACACGGCGGTCGACACGCCGTGAAGCGCGCCGCGGCGGTAATCGTCCCACACGTCCTCGGCCGCCAGCGGCGTGCCCCGGTCCGCCATCGCCGCGAAGTAGTGCGCGACCAATTCGTTTTCGTGCGCCGCCAGCGAGGTGCCGATCCCCGCGCCGATGAAATAGGCCAGATCGGTCAGCCCGCTGCCCACGGTCAGAGTCTGCCAGTCGAGCACCCCCAGCGGTTCTGCGCCGCCCTTGATGTCGAACAGCATGTTGTCGAGGCGATAGTCGCCGTGAACCAGGCAAGGCTGCGCGATCTCGCGCCCGAACCAGCGATCGATGCTCGCGGCAAGGCTATGGCACACCGCCATGAGCTCGGGCGCGAGTTGGCCGGCATAGCGTTCGGCAAAGACCTGGGTGGCGTAGGGATAGGCCTGACCGAGCATTTCGAGCGATCCGGGTCTGGCCGCTAGCCACGCCCGCCCGGTCATTTCGGCATTGCCCCAGCTCGGCGCGTGGAGTCCGGCAAGCTGACGCACAGCCTCGCGCGCATCTTCGATCGTGCAGCCGGCAAGCTGGTTGCCCCCACGCGCCGGACCGAGATCCTCGAACAGCAGCACGAACTCGCTGCCGTCGTCGCTGACCTCGGCCGCCAGCGCGCGAGGGGTCCGAATTGCGAGGTCGTCCGCCAGTTCGCGGTAAAACGCGACTTCCTTGGCGTAGAGTCCGTGGGTCACGGCGGTCTGGCGGCTGGTCGGGTCGGCGGCGGCGAACTTTCCGGCCAGCGTTGCGGGACCGGACCCCGGCCGATCGTAAGTCAGCTTGAAACGGGCGCTGTCGCCGACCTGGCCGGTGCCGATCGGCTGCCATTCGACCGCGGCGACCGCGGCGTCATCCAACATGCCGGCGTGACCGAGATTTTCGGACAGCCAATCGGGCGTGACTTGCGCAGGGCTCGACGGAAACTTGACGTAGGCGATGGCGGCCACTCCCTCGCGCGGAACCTTATGGACCCTGACGGCTTGGAGCAACCAGCAGGAAGGGGGGCCAGCATGGACGGACCGCTCGAGTGGATCGGCGCAATCGGGGCGATCGTCGCCGCCGCCATGATCGCCGGGGATTTCGGCCGCAAGGTGACCGGCTGGGGCTTCGTCCTGTTCAGCGCGGTGTCGGTGGTGTGGATCGTTGCGGGCCTGACGGCTAGCGACGGCATGCCCATAGCCGTGCAGAACGGCATCCTTTTGCTGATCAACCTCTACGGCGTCTGGCAATTCCTCCTCAGCCGCAAGAAAAAGCGCGAGATCGAGCGGGCTGAGGAACTGGCGGATGAGGCCAGGAAAGACGTCGAGACGAGGCGAGCCTGATCGGCGTGCGGTCAGGCGCCCCAGCGTGCGAAGCAGTCCATCCCCGCATACCGCGCGCTTTGGCCCAGCTCTTCCTCGATCCGGATCAGCTGGTTGTACTTGGCCAGCCGGTCCGAACGGGCGAGCGAGCCGGTCTTAATCTGGCCGCAGTTGGTGGCGACCGCGAGATCGGCGATGGTGGCATCCTCGGTCTCGCCCGAACGGTGTGACATGACCGCGGTATAGCCCGCGCGCTGCGCGATGCTGACTGCTTCGAGCGTTTCGGTGAGGGTGCCGATCTGGTTGACCTTGACCAGCAGCGAGTTGGCGAGGCCTTTGCCGATCCCCATCCGCAGTCGTTCGGGGTTGGTCACGAACAGGTCGTCGCCGACCAACTGCACGGTGCCGCCCAGCTTGTCGGTGACCGCCTTCCAGCCTTCGAAATCGTCCTCGCTCATCCCGTCCTCGATCGAGCGGATCGGGTAATCGGCGCATAGTGCGGCGAGGTAATCGGCCATCGCCACCGGCGAAAGGCTGAGTTTCTCGCCCGAAATCTCGTACTTGCCGTTCTTGAAAAACTCGGTCGCCGCGCAATCGAGCGCCAGCGCGATTTGCTCGCCCGGCTTGAACCCGGCCTGCTCGATCGAGGCCATGATGAAATCGAGCGCGGCGCGGGTGCTGGCGAGGTTGGGCGCGAACCCGCCCTCGTCGCCCACCGCGGTCGCCAGGCCCTTGTCGTGAAGCCCCTTCTTGAGCGTGTGGAACACTTCCGCGCCCCATCGCACGGCCTCGGCCAGCGTCGGAGCGCCCACCGGCACGATCATGAACTCCTGGAAATCGATCGGGTTGTCGGCGTGCTCGCCGCCGTTGATGATGTTCATCATCGGCACCGGCAGGACGTGCGCCGAAACCCCGCCGACATAGCTGTAAAGCGGCAGCCCGCGCGCCGACGCCGCCGCCTTGGCCGCAGCCAGGCTGACCCCGAGGATCGCGTTCGCGCCCAGCCGCGCCTTGTTCGGCGTGCCGTCGAGCGCGATCATCGCCTGGTCGAGGTCGCGCTGGTCCTCGGCATCGAACCCGAGGATGGTCTCGGCGATCTCGCCGTTGACTGCGGCGATGGCCTTGGTCACCCCTTTGCCGAGGTAACGCGTCTTGTCGCCATCGCGCAGTTCGACCGCTTCGTGCGCCCCGGTCGACGCGCCCGAGGGAACCGCGGCACGGCCCATGCTGCCATCGTCGAGCAGAATGTCGACCTCGACCGTCGGGTTGCCCCGGCTGTCGAGAATTTGGCGGGCGTGGACGTCGATGATAGCGGTCATTGGGGTTCCTTCACGGAATTTCGCCGCGCCCTATCGGCTGGAACAATGGCAAGCAAGCTGCGTTCAGGCTAGCAATGACGGGTAACCGGCGCGGCCCTTGCCGCACGCCCGGTTCTCACTACCATAGGTCCATCCGCGCTGCGCGCGCGGCAGGGCCGAATCGCTGGGCAAGAAGGAAAAAAACATGGCCGACACCCCCAACACCCCCGCCGGCAGCTCCAAGTCCGCCGCATCACCGAGCCCGCGCAAGCCTGCGGGAGCAAAGCCCAAGGCGGCCAAGCCTGCCGCGAAGAAACCCGCAGCGACCGCACGCTCGAACGGCACGGGCACCCGCGCCACTCCGCGCGCCGAGGCTCGCACGCGCTTCAATGCCGCGATCGACGAGGCCCGGGCCGGCGTCGCAGCGCTCAAGACCGAGGCATTCGCCAAGGGCAGCGAATACCGCAAGACCGCCACCGTGGGCACCTCCGAATGGGTCGACGATGCCAAGGCGATGGGCGAGCAGGCCAAGCAGCGTGCCGCACGCCTCGCCGAGGACGGAAAAGCTCGCGCCAGTGATGGCCTCGCCTCGCTGGGCAAGACCGTTTCGGGCACCGCCAAGACGATCGACGAGAAGCTGGGCAAGCAATACGGCGATTATGCCCGCAGCGCCGCGCGGACGATGCAAGAAGCCTCGGCCAAGCTCGATGCCAAGGATCTGGGCGAACTGGGCGACGATGCGCGCAAATTCATCAAGGAAAGCCCCGGCGCGGCAATCGGCATCGCCGCGGTCGCCGGGTTCTTCCTCGCCCGGATGTTTCGCGGCGGCAGCTCGGACGATTGATCCGCCTGGTTTGCGCGCCGCCACCGATTGACACGCTGCCGCACGCGCGGCCAAGGACGCGGCATGGCTGACGCTGCCGTCGAGGAACCCACTGACGTTACGCTTCCGGCGGCGGGAGACGATGACGACTCGCTTGTCGACCAGATCAAGGACCTGGCCGCCGACACACGCACCGCTTTCGAGGCAGAAGTCGCTTGGCAGGGCGTGCGCGCCAGTTTCATCGCTGGGCGACTTCCGAGCATCGTGTTTTGGGCGGCGATTGCGCTGGCCTGCCTGATCGTGGCGCTGTTCGCGCTGGGATTCGGAGCGATACTCGTCCTTACCCCGCAGATCGGTGCGCTGTTGGCGACCCTGTCGGTTACAGGAGTGCTCCTGGTGGTGGCAGTTATCGCATGGCTGGTTGCACGCAGGCGCGTGCGCCGCCTCAAGGCAGCGGCATTCGCCCCCATTCCGCCGCCGGTGGTGCCATGAACGATCCCGGTCTCGCCCGCCTTATCCAGTACCGCGCCCTGCGCGACGAAGCCTGGGCAGTGGTCCGCCACGACATCGACAGGCTGCAGGGCGATCTTGAATTGCAGGGAATCGGCGAACGAATCAAGGATCGCGCCGCAGAAGAAGCGCAGGAAGCCTGGGACCAGGCCAGGGACATCGCTTCGGAGCACAAGGGTGTGGTTGCGGGTACCTTCCTCGCGCTGGTCGCCTGGTTGCTGCGCGGCCCGATCGGCGATGCACTCTCCGCGCTGTTCGGGCGCGACGAGGAAGGCGACGATGAACCCGAGGCGGAACCTCCCGCCGATTGAAGCGTCCAAGGGGCCTAAGGAGACTTCCCGTGAGCGATGACAAGGCCGAACGCATCCGCAGCAAGATTTCCGCCTCGCAGGCGCGATCGCGTGGCGATGCCCCGCCCCGCAAGACCAAATCCGCCTCGCGCAAGCGCGCCTCGGGCGAAACCACTTTCATCGAAAGGGCGGTAGCTGACCACCCGTTGGCCCTGCTCGCGGGCAGCGTCGTGCTGGGCGCGATTGCTGCCAGCCTGATGCCGCGATCCTGGGGCAGCAAGCTGGGCGGGCGTATGCTAGGCCTCGCCACCGTCGCCGGAGAGCTCGGCGCGGCTTATGGCAGCAAGGCTTGGGACGCGGCGGCCGAAAGCGCGCGCGCGGGGCAGGACAAGCTCGAGCACGTGGGCGAGACGCTGGCGGACCAGAGCTCCGACGCGCGGCGCAAGGCGGTGGAGCTGGGCACGCTGGCGGGCAAGCGTGCGATTGAATTGGCTGGTGTTGCCGCCAAGAATGCACGCGAGGCGAGCGGCGGCGCGCTGAAAGCCATCAGCGACCTGTCCGACCGCGCATCGGACCGCGTGCGCCCCTGATCGCCCCTTGCGCAGCGGGACGTAATCCCTAAAGCGCCGCGCCATGAACAAGATGCACCTCGTCATGGGAGGCCGCGTGAGAGACCCGCGCGGCCTCGATTTCGTCGATCTCGACAAAATGGATCTGGTCGGGATCTATCCCGACTACGCTACTGCCGAGGAAGTCTGGCGCGGCTACGCCCAGCGGACCGTTGACGACGCCGAGATGAAATACGTGGTCGTGCATCTGCACCGGCTGTTGGAGCCGGAGTTGGATTGAGCTGCCTCTCCCCATTCGGGGCGAGTAAAGTTCAAACGAACTCGATCTTCTTGACCACGTAGAAGCGGTCGCCCGAAGGAACCGTCACTTCGACCTCGTCTCCCACCTTGCGCCCGATCAGCGCGCGGCCGAGCGGCGAGTTGTAGCTGATTCGACCGACCTTGGCGTCGGCCTCGGTCTGGCCGACGATCTGGTAGCGGATCGGCTTGTCGGCATCGTCGCGCAGGGTCACGGTCGCGCCGAACACAATGCGGTCGCCCGAAAGCGTCGTCGGATCGATGATCTGGGCACGGCTGATGCGGTCTTCCAGATCGCCGATCGAGGCTTCGACCTGGCCCTGGCGTTCCTTGGCCGAATGGTATTCGGCGTTTTCCGAAAGATCGCCGTGCGCGCGGGCCTCCTCGATCGCTTCGACGATCTTGGGGCGTTCCTCGCGCAGCAGCTTGAGCTCGGCGGTGAGCCGCTCGTATCCTTCCGCCAGCATCGGCAGACGGTCTACACTTGCCATTCGTAACGCCTTTCATTTGCGTTCCGGCGCGCCGCCATTCCGCCCGATTCAGGGAAAAGACCGGCCTCAGCCGCCCGATGTCCCCCAAGGGCATCAAGCTGGCCTCCATCCGGTCACTGATGAGGGAAGGAAAACGCGCCTGTTTCAGCCATAGTAGTCTTGAAGCGAGCGCACTTCAAGCTGGGCAGTCCGCAGGGCCTCGATCGCCTCGGCCGCGGCGACGCTGGCCGCCGCGGTGGTGAAGTAAGGCAAGCGCCCGGTCAGCGCCGAACCGCGGATCGATTGCGAATCCTTGAGGCTCTGCCAGCCCTCGGTGGTGTTGAACACCAGCGCGATTTCGCCGTCCTTGATCCGGTCGACGATGTGCGGGCGGCCTTCGGCGACCTTGTTGATCCGCTCGACCGTGACGCCGTTGTCGGCCAGATAGCGCGCGGTGCCGCCGGTGGCGATAATGGCGAAGCCCAGCGCCTCCAGCTTGCGCACCGCGGGCAGGATCACGGGCTTGTCGCTGTCCTTGACCGAGACGAACACCGCACCGCCATCGGGCAGGCGGTTGCCCGCGCCCAGTTGCGCCTTGGCAAAGGCCATCGCGAAACTGCGGTCGATTCCCATCACCTCGCCGGTCGATTTCATCTCCGGGCTCAGCACCGGATCGACCCCGGGGAAGCGGGCGAACGGGAACACCGCTTCCTTGACCGCCATATACGGCTTGTTCCACACGATCGGCGGCAGATCGCGCAATTTCTCGCCGGCCATCACGCGCGCGGCGTATTTGGCGATCGGCTGGCCGATGGCCTTGGCAACGAACGGCACCGTGCGGCTGGCGCGCGGGTTGACCTCGATCAGGTAGACCTCGTCGTTTTTCACCGCGAACTGGATGTTCATCAGCCCGCGCACGTTCAGCGCCTTGGCGAGCAGGATTGCCTGACGCTCCATTTCGGCGACGATTTCGGGCGCGAGGCTGTAGGGCGGCAGGGTGCAGGCGCTGTCGCCCGAATGGATCCCCGCTTCCTCGATGTGCTGCATCACCCCCGCTACGACCACCTCGTCGCCATCGGCCAGCGCATCGACATCGCATTCGATCGCATCGCGCAGGTACTTGTCGATCAGCACCGGCGAATCGCCCGAAACGTGGACCGCCGTGGCGATGTAGTCGTCGAGCTGGGGCAGGCTGTCGACGATCTCCATCGCCCGCCCGCCCAGCACATAGCTTGGCCGGATCAGCACCGGGTAGCCGATCCGCGCCGCCACCGCGACCGCCTCGTCGCGGCTGCGGGCGATGCCGTTCTCGGGCTGCCTGAGCTTGAGCCTGGTCACCAGCTTGGCGAAGCGCTCGCGATCTTCGGCCAGATCGATCATGTCGGGCGAAGTGCCGAGGATGGGGATCCCCGCATCCTCCAGTGCCTGCGCCAGCTTGAGCGGGGTCTGCCCGCCGAACTGGACGATCACGCCGACAAGCTCGCCGTTCGACTGCTCGACGCGCAGGATTTCGAGCACGTCCTCGGCAGTCAGCGGCTCGAAATAGAGCCGGTCGCTGGTGTCGTAATCGGTGCTGACCGTTTCCGGGTTGCAGTTGATCATGATCGTCTCGAAGCCCGCCTCGGCCAGCGCGAAACAGGCATGGACGCAGCAGTAATCGAACTCGATCCCCTGCCCGATCCGGTTGGGCCCGCCGCCAAGGATCACGATCTTGCGGCGATCGGAAGGCTGCGCCTCGTTTTCGGGCTCGCCGAACAGGGGGGCTTCGTAGGTCGAGTACATGTAGGGCGTGACCGCCTCGAACTCGGCGGCGCAGCTGTCGATCCGCTTGAACACCGGGTGGACCCCCAGCTTGTGGCGCAGCTCGCAGACCTCGGCCTCGCTGGTCGCCCCGGCCATGGCCTTGAGCGTATCGTGGAGCAGTCCGGCGCGCTTGGCCTGGGTTTCGCCCAGCCCGCCCGCGACCCCCACCGCGCGCACCGCCAGCGTGGCAAGGCGCTTGTCGGAAAAGCCCATCGCCTTAAGCGTGCGAAGCGCTACGGGGCCGTTGGGCAGCCCATCGCGCTGGATTGCGCTTTCGGCGGCGATGATCTCCTCGATCTGGCGCAGGAACCACGGGTCGTACTTGGTCACCGCGTGGATGTCCTCCACGCTGAGCCCTTCGCGGAAGGCCTGGCCAGCGACCAGCAGCCGGTCGGGCGTGGGGCGGGCGAGCGCGGCGGTGATCTCGTCGCGCCCTGCCCCCTCCAGCTCGACCATGCGGTTGAATCCGTCGAGCCCGGTCTCCAGACCGCGCAGCGCTTTCTGCAGCGATTCCTGAAAGTTGCGGCCGATCGCCATGACCTCGCCGACCGATTTCATCGCGGTGCCGAGCAGCGCCTCCGCGCCCTTGAACTTCTCGAACGCGAACCGGGGGATCTTGGTGACGACGTAATCGATCGTCGGCTCGAACGCCGCGGGGGTGGCGCCGGTGATGTCGTTGACGATCTCGTCGAGCGTGTAGCCGACCGCCAGCTTGGCCGCGACTTTGGCGATGGGGAAGCCGGTGGCCTTCGACGCCAGCGCCGACGAGCGCGAAACCCGCGGGTTCATCTCGATCACGATCAGCCGGCCGTCGGCGGGATTGACCGCGAACTGGACGTTCGAACCGCCCGTCTCGACCCCGATCTCGCGCAGGACCGCGATCGATGCGTTGCGCATGATCTGGTATTCCTTGTCGGTCAGCGTCAGCGCCGGGGCGACGGTGATCGAATCGCCGGTGTGGACCCCCATCGGATCGATGTTCTCGATCGAACAGACGATGATCGCGTTGTCCTTGCGGTCGCGCACCACCTCCATCTCGAACTCTTTCCAGCCGAGCAGCGATTCCTCGATCAGCACCTCGTCGGTCGGCGAGGCATCGATCCCGGTGCGGACGATGTGGAGGAATTCCTCCCGGTTATAGGCGATCCCGCCGCCGGTCCCGCCCAGCGTGAAGCTTGGGCGGATCACCGCGGGCAACCCGGTGCGCTCCAGAACAGCGAGCGCCTCGGCCTCCGAATGGGCGATCCCCGAGCGGGCGGATTCGAGCCCGATCCGGTCCATCGCCTGGCGGAACTTCTGGCGGTCCTCGGCCTTGTCGATCGCCTCGGCATCGGCCCCGATCATGATGCAGCCGTATTTGGCCAGCGTCCCGTCGTTGAACAAGGCGAGCGCGGTGTTGAGCGCGGTCTGCCCGCCCATCGTCGGCAGCACCGCATCGGGCCGCTCCTTCTCGATGATCCGCGCGACCACCTCCGGCGTGATCGGCTCGACATAGGTCGCGTCGGCGAACTCGGGATCGGTCATGATCGTCGCCGGGTTCGAATTGACCAGGACGATCCGGTAGCCCTCCTCCTTGAGCGCCTTGATCGCCTGCGTGCCCGAATAATCGAACTCGCAAGCCTGGCCGATGACGATCGGCCCGGCGCCGATGACGAGAATCGAGGAGATGTCGGTGCGTTTGGGCATTGTCTCTTCCGATTTTACTACGTAGATTGATGGCATTGCCATCACTGGAGGCGCCCGATGGGTAATCTCACGATCCGCAACATCGACGATGCGATTCATCAGAACGCGCGGCTGGAAGCGGCAAGGAACGGGCGGTCGCTCGAAGCCGAACTGCGCGCCTTGCTCGAGCGCACTTACGCTCCGCCGAGCGACGCGCGCGCTGCCCGCATTCGGGCCATGAGCAGCGCACAATTTGTCGATCATCTTATTCGAACCGCGAACGGCGCAACCCTGGAACTCGCCGAACGTCGCATCGACGACGACCGGGACGTCTTTGGTGCTGATTGACACCAATGTCTGGAGCGAATTGTCACGCCCTCGCCCAGACGCCAGCGTCAGCGCGTGGGCGCGCCTGAACTTCGACAAGACCATTCTGTCCGCGATCGTCTTCGGCGAAATCCAGTATGGCATCGCCTTGGCGGAGGGAAACCGGCGCAAGGAACTGCAGGCGTTTCTCGATGAGCTGATGCTGCGTCTGAATGGCGTCGTCGCCGACTTCGACGACGAGGCAGCATCCGTCTGGGGCAGCCTCAGGGCCCGCTTGAAGAAGGCGGGAAACCTGTTCGGCGAACGGGACATGCTGATTGCCGCCCATGCGCTGAGCTTGGGCACCCCATTGGTGACGCGTAATGTCTCGGAAATGATCAGGAGCGGCGCCACTGTCATCAATCCTTGGGAGCCTTGATTGCCTTCGTGCTCGAACAATCGAACTCGCAAGCCTGGCCGATGACGATCGGCCCGGCGAGGAGCGCGAGGGCGATGATGGGGGCGATGGCGGTGCGCTCGGGCATTTGACCATTAAAGCCCTTTCCCCCTTCAGGGGGAGAGGGTTGGGAGAGGGGGAACGAGCTTGAAGCGCCACATCGAAACTCGGAGCCGCGCGAAAACCCTGCGCAGTGAAATGTCGCCCGTGCAGGCCAAGCTGTGGACCGTCCTTCGCGGTGGTCGCGTCGGCGTGAAATTCCAGCGCGAGGTTGTCCTCGAACCCTACATCGCCGACTTCGCCGCACGATCCGAACGGCTGGTGATCGAAGTCGATGGCGACAGCCACGCCAACACCGCTGCCTACGACGCAGCACGGACCGCCTCGCTGGTAACTGTGGGCTGGCGCGTGATCCGCTTCACCAACCACGAAGTCCTGACCAACCTCGAAGGCGTCACGCGAGCCATACTGATCGCGTTGGGCCAAGACCCTGAATCCCCTCACCCCCTTCAGGGGGAGAGGGTGGCGAGCGTAGCGAAGCCGGGAGCGGGGGGCCGTCGCACTCCAAGCTGACGTACCGCCAACCGCGCCGTAGCCCCCCTCTCCCCGACCCTCTCCCCCTAAAGGGTGAGAGGGAGAAGGCACGGCGCCGATGATGTCCACTGAAGTAACGGCACGATGAGTCACCGTCACGCTCCCTCTAGCAGCCGGAAGCCGCGATCATGTAACTTCGAGCGAAGACAATCGCGTTGGTCGTGTGTCAGAGCAGTATCTGCGCCTCCCAGTCGATCCACGATACGGACGGCGTTTTGGCCTTCAAGCCTCAGCAACTTTGCTTCCGTGTTGCAGAACGCAGATATTTGCTCAAACTGCACGGAAGGTGGGACGGTACTGCAACTGCTGCAACCCGGCAAAAGCAAACTGGCGAAAATTGCGGCCTGCCTCACCCCAACATCCCCACGAACTTCTCGAACAGATAGAAGCTGTCCTGCGGCCCCGGGCTTGCCTCGGGGTGATACTGCACCCCGAACGCGCGCTTGCCTTTGATCGCAATCCCGCAATTGCTCCCGTCGAACAGGCTGACGTGCGTCTCCTCGACGCCTGCGGGCAGCGTCGCCCCGTCAACCGCAAACCCATGGTTCATGCTGGTGATCTCGACCACCCCGCCCGCTTTCCTCAGCACGGGGTGGTTGGCGCCGCGGTGGCCCTGGTTCATCTTGGTGGTCTTGGCCCCCGCCGCGATGCCGAGCATCTGGTGGCCGAGGCAGATGCCGAACATGGGCACGTCGCGTTCGAGCAGGCCCGCGATGACCGGAACGGCATAGGCCCCGGTCGCCGCGGGGTCGCCGGGGCCGTTGGACAGGAACACCCCCGCGGGGTTGAGCGCGAGGATCGTTTCGAGCGGAGTTTCGGCAGGAACGACCGTCACTCGCGCCCCGGCCCTGACCAGGTTGCGGAAGATATTGTCTTTGGCGCCATAATCGATCGCGACGACGTGGGGTTTCTTCTCCCCCACCCCTTCAGGGGAGGGGGTCGGGGGGCGGGGGCTGTCGGGCGCGGATGAGACATTCCCCTCTCCCAACCCTCTCCCCTGAAGGGGAGTGGGCTTTTGGTACCCCTCACCCAGATGCCAGACGCCGCCCCGCCAGTCCTCGCTGGCGTCGCGCGTCACATCCTTGGCGAGATCCAGGCCTTCGAGCCCCGACCACGCCCGCGCCTGCGCGATCATCGCGGCAACGTCGAACCGCCCCTGCGGATCGTGCGCGATGACCGCGTTCGGTGCGCCGCTCAGGCGGATCCGCCGGGTCAGCGCACGGGTATCCACCCCCGCCAGCCCGATCTTGCCCTGGGCTGCCAGCCACGCGGGAAAATCGCCCTCGCTGCGGAAGTTCGATGGCGCCGTCGGCCATTCGCGCACCACGCACCCCACCGCACCGGGCACGTCGTGGCTCTCCACGTCCTCGCCATTCGCGCCGACGTTGCCGATGTGGGGAAAGGTGAAGCACACCACCTGGCTCGCATAGGAGGGGTCGGTCATCACCTCCTGGTAGCCGGTCATCGCGGTGTTGAAGCAGACTTCGCCGACCGCGCTGCCCACTGAGCCGAAGCCGCGACCCCACACCACCGAGCCATCGGCGAGCACCAGCACGCCGGTCGCGCCCTCGGGCTGCTGGGCGTGCGAAGAGGCGGGCTCGGCCATGCTGGTGGGCGCTCCGTTACAAGTGGTTTTTCCGGCGATGTCGCTAAGGCACCGCCGCTAGACACCCCCCGGTATGGGGTCAAGTCTGGCGGGGGCGGAAATATCCGGCTAGACTGGCGCTTTCCCGCCAAGGCGGGGCTTATCCACGGGAATCCGATGATCCGCGATACACTGAAGGCCGCGCAAGTCGCGGCGATGAAAGCCGGCGACAAGCCGCGGCTGGCTGCCGTCCGCCTGATCCTGGCCAAGCTCAAGGACCGCGACATCGAACTGCGCACCGCCAGTGCCGTGCCCGATGACGACGTGCTGGTGGTCGAAGTGCTCCAGAAGATGGCCAAGCAGCGCCGCGAATCGATTCAGCTTTACCGCCAGGGCGGTCGCGAGGAGCTGGCCGCGGCGGAAGAAGGCGAACTGGCGGTGATCGAGGAGTTTCTCCCCCGCCAGATGGGCGAAGACGAGACCAAAGCCGCCATCGCTTCGATCAAGGCCGAACTAGGCGCCACCAGCGTCAAGGACATGGGCAAGGTCATGGCGGAACTGAAGGCGCGGCATGGCCAGACGCTCGACATGGGCAAGGCGAGCGGGTGGGTGAAGGAGGCCTTGGCCTAAACCATGCGCGGCCTGGTATGAGCCTCTCTCCCCAATGGCTCGACGAACTGCGCTCCCGCGTCTCGCTCTCGGGAATAATCGGGCGTACCACGCGGCTGACCAAGGCGGGGCGCGAGTTCAAGGCGTGTTGCCCGTTCCACAACGAGAAGTCGCCCAGCTTCACGGTCAACGACGACAAGGGGTTCTACCATTGCCTTGCCGGTGAGACGGTAGTCATTACCGACCGTGGTCGCGTGCCGATCGCAGACTTGGCGGGCCAGTCAGCGCGCACACTTGGCCTGTCCGGACAATGGGTCGAGGCCGAGTTTCGGAATTTCGGCGAGCAGCGGCTGTGGCGGATCGAACTTTCTCGCAATCGCCAGCGAAAGACGGTGTTTGCGACAGACGGCCATCGTTGGTTCGTGAGGGGCAGGCAATCCGAAGTCTTGACGAAGAATCTGCTGCCCGGCCACCGGCTTGAATCGTCGTTTTCCTCCGTCCGCACCGATTGGACCCTTGACCCGGAAGGTATTCGGCATGGCATCATGTTTGGAGACGGCACGCGCTACAAGGGTGTCTACGGAACCTTGAACTTGCATGGCGCGAAGGATGCTGAACTGGCGCGTTGGTTTCCAGACCAGCAACACCATCCCAGAACGAGGATAAACGGCGCGACTTACCTCCGCATCTATGGCGGTCGTGCGCTGGGCCCCATGAAGGAATTGCCTGGCAAGGAGCGGACGGAAGCATACCTGCTTGGCTTTCTGGCCGGTTACCTCGCCGCCGATGGCCATGTGGCAAAAGACGGCGCAGTCATGCTGAACTCGGCCAATCCGGCTTCGCTGGAGGCCGTGAGAGACATTGCTACTGACTTGGGAATCGGAACGTACGGAGTCACCTTGCAACTGCGTCGGGGCCTTGGCTCGAGCGATACGGCCCTGCACCGGGTCCATTTCGTCGGATCGACGATGGTGCCGGATATGTTCCTGATCGGCGAAGCCCGCAGGCGCTTTACCAACCGCAAGATCGCCTTCGAGCGCAAACGGTGGCAAGTTTATTCCATCGCCCCAAGCGAGCGCGTCGAACAGGTCTATTGCGCGATCGTCCCCGATGGGCACGCGTTCACGCTCGACGACAACATTCTCACGGGCAATTGCTTCGGCTGCGGCGCGCACGGCGATGCGATCCGCTGGCTGACCGACCAGCGCGGTCTGGCGTTCATGGATGCGGTCAGGGAGTTGGCCGGCGAGGCGGGGCTGGAACTGCCCGCGATGGACCCGCGCGCGGCGGAAAAGGCGGAGAAGCGCCAGGGACTCGACGATGTGATGGCGGCGGCGCAGGCGTGGTTCGTCGAGCGGCTGCGCAGCGACGAGGGCGCGGCGGCGCGCAAGTATCTGGCCGGGCGCGGGTTCGCCCCGGCGGTGGTCGAGCGGTTCGGGTTCGGCTTCGCTCCCGAGGGACGGCAGGCACTGAAGGCTGCGCTCAAGGCGTTTCCCGAGGAAATGCTGATCGAAGCGGGTCTGCGCATCGTCGTGGACGACAAGGAACCCTACGACCGGTTTCGCGGACGACTGATGCTGCCGATCCGCAACCCGCGCGGCCAGATCGTCGGGTTCGGAGGCCGCATCCTCGACGCGGGCAAGACAGACGCCCCCAAGTACCTCAATTCGCCCGACACCCCCATCTTCGACAAGGGCCGCACGCTCTACAACCTCGACAAGGCCGCGCCGCTCGCGCGCAAATCGGGGCGGCTGGTGGTGGTCGAAGGCTACATGGACGTGGTCGCGCTGGCCAACGCGGGGATCGAGGAGGCGGTCGCTCCGCTCGGCACCGCGCTGACCGAAGCCCAGCTCGAACTCGCCTGGCGGGTGTGCGAGACGCCGGTGCTGTGCTTCGACGGCGATGCCGCGGGCCAGCGCGCGGCGATGCGGGCGATGGTTCGCGCGCTGCCGCTGCTGCGGCCGTCGCACAGCTTGGCGATCGTGCGGATGCCGCAGGGGCTCGATCCCGACGATCTGCTGAAAGCGCAAGGGCCGCAGGCGCTGCTCGACTTGTTGAGTGGCGCAACGCCGCTGATCGAGGCGCTGTGGCAGGCCGAGCGCGATGCCCAGCCGCTCGCCACGCCCGAAGCCAAGGCCGGGCTCAAGGCGCGGCTGCTGGCCCACGTCGATGCCATCGCCGATACCGATATCCGCGCGCTCTACCGCCGCGAACTGCTCGACCGGTTCGGCGCCTGGGCCTATCCGGCGCGCACACCGCGCGAACAGCGTGGATCGTTCCGGCGCGGCGCTGCCCAGCCCGAGCGGCTGTCCCCCACCACCGCGCACCGCCTCAACCGCGCGGCGGGCGGCGCGGGCGAGAAATTGCTCGGTGCCGCGATTGCCGGTTTCCTGCGCTATCCCGAAGCCCTTCCCCGCCACGTGGACGCCCTCGCCCGGCTCTCGCCCGCAGACTCGCGGATGGCAGCGCTGGTCGATGTCCTGCTCGAACTCGCCGACCACGGCCAAGCGCTTGATCGTGCGGGCATTGCCACCATATTGATCGAGCGGAAGCTCCTGCCCCCCGCAATCCGCGATTATGCTGGCCTGCCCTTTGCCTTCCTGGCCGGGGATGCCGACCCGGTCGCGGCTCGCGCCGATCTGGCCGAGGCGATGGCGCTGCTGGTAGAGCGGCCCGCGCTCGAAGCGGCGCTGGCCGCGGCCGAAGGGCGATTCGCTGAGGATCCTGAGGGGTCTGTCGCGGAGATCGCGCGCTTGCGCGAAACGAGACTGGCGCTGGAGCGGCGCATGATGCAAAGGGCGACCGCGCGCGCGGGCGCTGAAGACGGAACGAACGGACCACATGGCGACCACTGAAAAGGACGGGGGCGGCGACGCGCCGCTGATCGACCTCAACGAAGCTTCGATCAAGAAGCTGATCGCGCGCGCCAAGCGTCGCGGGGTGATCACCTACGACGAGCTCAACGAAGCGCTCCCACAGGACCAGATGTCGTCCGAGCAGATCGAGGACATCATGTCCGCGATCAGCGAAATGGGCGTCAACATCGTCGAGAGCGACGAGGACACGGCCGAGGCCGAAGACCCGGCGGTCGATGAAGTCGACGAGCCCGAGCCCGTCGGCAGCGATTCGCCGGTGATCGAGAAGAAGAAGGAAATCATCGAGCGCACCGACGATCCGGTGCGGATGTACTTGCGCGAGATGGGCGCGGTCGAGCTGCTCAGCCGCGAGGGCGAGATCGCCATCGCCAAGCGGATCGAGGCCGGGCGCGACACGATGATCCTGGGGCTGTGCGAAAGCCCGATCACCTTCCACGCGATCATCCAGTGGTCCGAAGCGCTCAACAACGCCGAGATGCAGCTGCGCGAAATTCTCGATCTCGATGCGATGCTGTCGAAGGAGCCTGCCCCCGAAAACCTCACCGAAGACGGCGAGGAGACCGACGATTCGGGCGAGATCACCGAGAAGACCGCCGGGCCATCGTTCAAGGAAGAGGAAGAGCCCGAGGAAGAGCCGGTCGACGCCAACGAGGACGACGAGGACGGCATCGAACGCCGCGCGCGCCGCCCGGTAGAGGAAGAAGAAGAGGACAACACCCTCAGCCTCGCCCAGATGGAAGCGCAGCTCAAGCCGCAGGCGCTCGAGAAATTCGCCGAGATTACCGCGCTGTTCAAGAAGTTCGAGAAGCTCCAGCTCGAACGCCTCAACGCGCTGAGCGCGGGCGAAGCGCTGAGCACGGCCAAGGAGAAGTCGTACCAGGCGCTGCGCGAGGAACTGACCGCGCAAGTCGAGAGCGTCCAGTTCCACGCCACCAAGATCGAGTTCCTGGTCGACAATCTCTATGCCTTCAACCGCCGCCTGACCGCGCTGGGCGGGCAGATGCTGCGCCTGGCCGAGCGTCACAAGGTCAATCGCAAGGATTTCCTCGACAGCTACGTCGGGCACGAGCTGGACGAGGGCTGGCTTCAGGCACAGACGGCGCGGGACAAGAAATGGGCCGCGTTCGCCGCCGCCGAGGCCGACCCGGTCGAGCGGATCCGCGCCGAAGTGGCCGACATCGCGGCCGCGACGGGCATGTCGCTGGGCGAGTTCCGGCGGATCGTCAACATGGTCCAGAAAGGCGAGCGCGAAGCCCGGATCGCCAAGAAGGAAATGGTCGAGGCCAACCTGCGGCTGGTGATCTCCATCGCCAAGAAGTACACCAATCGCGGCCTGCAATTCCTCGATCTTATTCAGGAAGGCAACATCGGGTTGATGAAGGCGGTCGACAAGTTCGAGTACCGCCGCGGCTACAAGTTCAGCACATACGCCACCTGGTGGATCCGCCAGGCGATCACCCGCAGCATTGCGGATCAGGCCCGCACGATCCGCATCCCGGTCCACATGATCGAGACGATCAACAAGCTGGTCCGCACCAGCCGCCAGTTCCTCCACGAGCAGGGCCGCGAGCCCACGCCCGAGGAAATGGCCGAGCGCCTGTCGATGCCGCTCGAGAAGGTCCGCAAGGTGATGAAGATCGCCAAGGAGCCGATCAGCCTCGAAACCCCGATCGGCGACGAGGAGGACAGCCACCTCGGCGATTTCATCGAGGACAAGAACGCGATCATCCCGGTCGATGCCGCGATCCAGGCCAACCTCAAGGAAACCGTAACGCGGGTGCTGGCCAGCCTCACCCCGCGCGAAGAACGCGTGCTACGGATGCGCTTCGGGATCGGGATGAATACCGACCACACGCTCGAGGAAGTCGGCCAACAGTTCTCGGTGACGCGCGAGCGCATCCGCCAGATCGAGGCCAAGGCGCTGCGCAAGCTCAAGCACCCGAGCCGGTCGCGGAAGATGCGCTCGTTCCTCGATCAGTAGGCGGTCGGGTCCGGCTCAGGCGGCCAGACGTCGAACGCTGGGCTTTTTCTCGATCGTCTGTTGCAGCGGCACGCGACCGGCCCCCAGCAGAAATTGCTGCGCCGCTACAAGCGGCATCGGTTCGGCGAACAGGTAGCCTTGGCCGTAATCGACGCCGATATCGGCCAGTGCACGATGTTCGCCGGCGCTTTCGACTCCCTCGGCCACCAGCTTGCAGCCGATCTCGCGGGCTAACCGCACCATCGCCGTCGTCAGCGCGCGGCGCGCCGGATCGTGGTCGATGTCACGGGTCAGGCTCATGTCGAGTTTGAGCAGATCGGGTTCCAGGTCGACGATGAAGCGCAGTCCGGCATAGCCCGCGCCGACATCGTCGATGGCAATCCGCGCGTGCTGCTTGATCCGCGCCAGCGCCGTTTTGAGCCCGGCGAAGTCTTCGACCTGCTGGTGCTCGGTGATCTCGACGACCAGCCGGCGGCGGTCCTGTCCGTCAATAGCGCGCTCCAGCGCACCGGAGAGGACCGTCTCGGGCGACGCATTGAGCGAGAGGTAGCAGTGTGCCGGGACATGGCGCAGCGTCTCCAGCGCGCACCGCACCGCCAGCATTTCCAATTCGACCCCGCGACCGATCTCGCAGGCCTCGGCAAACCATTTATCGGGGCCGCGGAGGTTCGAATCGGCGAACCGGGCGAGGCATTCGGCCCCGACCGGCGCGCCGTCGTCCAGCGCG
>JAUYQH010000105.1 GCA_030697365.1 Novosphingobium sp.
GTCAGCGCGACGAAATCGCCAGCCGACTCCTCGGCCAGCACCCTGAACGGCCCGCGCCCGGACGAGGTGCGGTACTCGCGGGGGGTCAGCGCGATCACGATCTGCTCGCCGACATCGGCTTCGTCGAGCACCGCCACCGCGCGGCGCTGCACAAAACGTTCGGGCAGGTGATAGGCCAAGTCCTTGACCCGGGTCAGCGCCAGCGTCTCAAGCGGCTTGGCAAGCTGCGGGCCGACGCCTTTGAGCCCGGCCACTTCGGCAAACAGCGGGTTGAGCAAATCGGGGCGCATCGAGTCCTCATACCCGCATCAATCTCACACGTCGCCCCTGCGCAGGCAGGGGCCTATCCAACAGTGAGTCATCGACCTCACAGCGCGATTGAGGGCTTATCTAGGCCCCTGCCTTCGCAGGGGGGACGAGGTATTGTTTAGGCTGGTGAGGTCGCTTAGTTGCTCCGCATGTCCGACCCCGCCCGCCTGGCCAAACTGCGCTTCCGTGCATGGCACCGCGGCACGCGCGAGATGGACTATATCTGCGGCTGCTTCTTCGATCGCTTCCACGGCGACTGGTCCGAAGCGCAACTCGCCTGGTTCGAGATGCTGCTGGGCGAGGAAGACCCCGACGTGATGGGCTGGGCCATGGGAACAGGCGAAGTTCCCGCCCATTTGGCGGGGGAGCAGATGGTTTCATTCCAAAGGCTCGATTACGTCAATACTTCCCGCTAGGGGGCACGCTTCCCGCGCCTCCCAAACCATGCCTGACCTCACCCGCATCCTTTCGGCCAAGACGCCGCTGACGCTAGCTTCGGTGGCCCGAGGCGCGGCCCCGCTGGTCATGGCCGACCTCGCGCGCGCGGCTGCCCATGCCAGCAAAGGACGCCGCGCGGTGTGGATCGCGCCCGACGAGGCCGGAATGCGCAGCGTGGCCGAGGCCGCGGCATTCTTCGCGCCCGAACTGGAGACGATCGAATACCCCGCTTGGGACTGCCTGCCCTACGATCGCGCCAGCCCCGCGCTGTCAGTCAGCGCGCGGCGGCTGTCGGCACTGCACCGGTTGCAGACCCCGGCTAAGGAACCACAGCTGTTTGTCACCACGGTCAACGCGGTGCTCCAGCGCGCGCTCACCCCGTTCCGCATCCGCGAATCGGTGCGCGAGCTGGCGCCAAAGATGGAGATCGGCCGCGACAGCCTGATCGCGCAGCTCCACCGCCAGGGCTACACGCGCACCGATACGGTGGTCGATGCGGGCGAATACGCGGTGCGCGGCAGCGTGTTCGACATCTATCCGTCTGGGCTCGAACAAGGTCTGCGGCTCGATTTCTTCGGCGACGAGCTGGAGACGCTGCGGACTTTCGATCCGGGCACCCAGCGCTCGACAGGGTCGCTCGAGCGGTTCCTTCTGCTGCCCGCGAGCGAGGCGCTGCTCGATGACGACAGCGTCAAGCGCTTCCGCGGGCGTTACCGTGAGCGTTTCGGCGCGGCTGCGACCTCGGATCCGCTTTACCAGGCGGTCAGCGACGGGCGCCGGCTTGCCGGGATGGAGCATTGGCTGCCGCTATTCGAGGAGCGCATGGTCACGCTGTTCGACCACCTTGGCCAAGGTGACGTCGCGGTGATCGACGGATCGGCGATGACGGCCGCCGACAGCCGCTTGTCGGACATCGCCGATTACTACGCGGCCCGCAGCGACAAGTCCGCTGCGGCGACTTATCGCCCTCTTCCGCCCGATCAGCTCTACCTCGGCAAGGACGAATTCGAGCGCACGCTGACCGCGTGGCCAGTCCACCGCGCAAGCATCTTCGCCGAACCTGATTCGGCCAGCGTGCTCGATTTCGGCTTTGCCAGCGCGCGCGATTTCACGCCCGAGCGCGGGCGCGGCGAGAATATATACGCTGCGGCGGGCAAGCACCTGTCCGCCATCGCCAAGGCCGGTCGCAAGCCGCTGATCGCCTCATACAGCACCGGCAGCCGCTCGCGCCTCGCCGGGCTGCTCAGCGAGGACGGCAAGACCCAGATCGCGCTGGCCGATAACTGGCAGGCGGCATTGGGCCTAGCGGCGAAAGGCCGCGCGGTCGCGCTGGTACTTCCGCTCGAGCAGGGCTTCGCCAATGCCGAGCTCGAGCTGCTGACCGAGCAGGATCTGCTCGGCGACCGGCTGGTCCGGCGGAGCAAGCGTAAAAAAGGGTCGGACGCGTTCCTCGCCGAACTATCCGCGCTCAACGCGGGCGATCTGGTGGTCCATGCCGATCACGGGATCGGCCGCTACGAGGGACTGTCGCCGATCACCGTGGGCAAGAGCCCGCACGATTGCGTCCAGCTCAGCTATGCGGGCGGCGACAAGCTCTACATCCCGGTCGAGAACATCGACGTCCTGACCCGCTACGGCGCCGACAGCGAAAACGTCGCGCTCGACCGGCTCGGCGGCGAGGCGTGGCAGCGGCGCAAGTCGCGGATGAAGGAGCGCATCCGCGAAATCGCCGGTGAGTTGATGCGCACCGCCGCGAAGCGCGCCTTGCGCCAGGGGGTAACGATCGAACCCGAACCCTCGGCTTACGCCCAGTTCGTCGATCGCTTCCCGTGGGACGAAACCGACGACCAGGAGCGCGCGATCGACGAAGTGCTGGGCGATCTGGCGGCGGGCAAGCCGATGGACCGGCTGGTCTGCGGCGATGTGGGTTTCGGCAAGACCGAGGTTGCGCTGCGCGCCGCGTTTGCTGCCGCTATGGCTGGCCAGCAGGTTGCTGTGGTCGCCCCGACCACGCTGCTTGCCCGCCAGCACTACGCCAACTTCGTCGAGCGGTTCTCGGGCTTTCCGCTCCAGATCGGCCGTCTCTCACGCCTAGTCCCGGCCAAGGAAGCCGCGGCAACCAAGGAAGGGCTGAAAGAGGGCAAAGTCGATATCGTGATCGGCACCCATGCGATCCTCTCCAAGTCGGTCGAATTCAAGCACCTCGGGCTGGTGATCGTCGACGAGGAGCAGCGCTTCGGGGTGACCCACAAGGAGCGGCTCAAGCAGCTCAAGGCCGACGTCCACGTCCTCACCCTCACCGCCACCCCGATTCCGCGCACGCTTCAGATGGCGATGTCGGGGCTGCGCGAGCTTTCCACGATCCAGACCCCGCCGGTCGATCGCTTGGCGGTGCGGACCTACGTGATGCCGTGGGATGAGATGGTGATGCGCGAGGCGTTGCTGCGCGAGCACAATCGCGGCGGACAGAGCTTCATCGTTGTGCCCCGGATCGCCGATATGGCCGATGTCGAGAAGTGGCTCCACGAGCAGGTCCCCGAGATCAAGGCGGTCAGCGCGCACGGGCAGATGAGCCCGACCGAGGTCGAGGACCGGATGGGCGCGTTCTACGAGCGCAAGTACGAAGTCCTGCTCTCGACCACGATCATCGAAAGCGGGCTCGACATCCCCAGCGCCAACACCATCGTGATCCACCGCGCCGACCGGTTCGGGCTGGCCCAGCTCTATCAGCTGCGCGGCCGCGTCGGGCGGGGCAAGCTGCGCGCCTACGCTTATCTGACGTATCCCGAGAACCGGGCGCTGTCGGAGATTGCCGAAAAGCGCCTCAAGGTGATCGGCGATCTCGACAGCCTGGGCGCAGGTTTCCAGCTCGCCAGCCACGATCTCGACATTCGCGGCGCGGGTAATCTGCTCGGCGACGAGCAATCGGGACACGTCAAGGAAGTCGGCTACGAACTCTACCAGTCGATGCTCGAGGACGCGATCCTCGAGGCGCGCGCCGGGGGCATGGCGATCGAACGGCGCAGCGACCGGCTCAGCCCGCAGATCACCGTCGATGCGCCGATCCTGATCCCCGAGGATTACGTGCCCGATCTCGCGGTGCGGATGGCGCTGTACCGGCGGATGAACGACGCCGAGGAGCAGGGCGCAGTGGAGGCGCTTGCTGCGGAAATGATCGACCGCTTCGGTCCCCTGCCCCCCGCCACCGCCAACCTGCTCAAGCTGATCGAGATCAAGCGCCAGGCGCTGGAGGCAAATATCGCCAAGATCGACGTCGGCGCGAAGGGCGCGCTGGTGACCTTTCACAACGACGATTTCGCCGACCCGTTGGGGCTTGTCGCTTACGTCGAGCGGCTCAAGGGAACCGCCCGGCTGCGCCCCGACAACAAGCTCGTCATCATGCGCGAATGGGGCAATCCGATGGCGAGGCTTCAGGGGTTGGCGCAATTGACCAAAGGGCTGGCGGCGATTGCGCGCAAAGGGCGTTAGGCAGCGGCGATAAACCGCTCGAGGTCCTCGGCGCGCAGGGGGCCAGCACGCAGAAAACCTTGGAAATAGTCGCAGCCCTCGGCCGCCAGCAATGCGCGCAGCGCATCGTTTTCCACCCCTTCGGCGATTACTTTCAACTCGAGCGCCCGCGCCATCGCAACGATTGCCCGCAGGATCGCCCGGTCGCGCGGATCGGTAACCACATCGTCGGTCAGCGTGTGGTCGAGCTTGAGGTAATCGAGCGGCAGCAGCTTGAGGTAGCGAAAATTGGCGAAGCCCGAGCCGAAGTCGTCGAGCGCGATGCCGATGCCGCGAGCGGCCAGTCTGCGCAGCGTACTCGCGGCGCCCTCGAGATCGACCAGCAGCGACTGCTCGGTAACTTCCAGGGTCAGTCGGCACGGGTCGAAGCCGCTGGCCGCCAGCGCCTCGTCGAGCGATGCTTCACAACTCGACCGCGCGAGCTCGGCGGCTGTGAGATTTAGCGATAGGCGCATTTCTGCTTCGGGTGGCCACTGCGCGGCTGCCAACAACGCGCGCTCGGCGATGTGGCGGCCCAGCGCGGCGGCCTGATCGGAGCGTTCGGCCACCGCGAACAACGTCGCCGCGCCGATCCGGCCGAGGGCGGCGTGATCCCAGCGAGCCAGAGCCTCCGCCCCGGTCAGGCGGCCATCGGATAGACGGAACTGCGGCTGAAACAGGATCGCGATCTCTCCCTGCCCCAGCGCTTTCATCAAATCGGCTTCGAGTGCAGCGCCGCTGCGTCCCCTCGGGACGCGGCTGCCGTCGGCCCAGATCAGGCGCCGGGCAGGCTGGTTCTGCGCCTCGGCCAGCGCATGACTAAGACCGTCGATCGCGACTTGCGGGTCGTCGTCGGGGAGCGCCCGGAGCAGCGCGATGCGGGTCGTCAGGCGGACGGGCTGGCTCGCTACGGCCAGGGGGCGGGCCACAGCTTCGCCCAGTGCATCGGCCAGAAAGCTCCAGCGCTCGCGGCTCCAGTCGCTGGCTGCGGCGAGCAGGAAGGCGCTGCCGTCGATCCGCGCGGCGAACCATTCGCCCTCGAAGGCATCCTGAGCGAATAACCGAATCCGCCGGGCCACTTCCGTCAGCGCTGCGTCGCCCGCAGGTTGACCGAACGCACGGTTGACCGCCTGGAAGCGCTGCAGTCCGACCAGCATCGCCTGCCAGCGCAAACCGGCCTGCGCCCACGACTCGAGCCTTTCCCGTGCGCTTGCCGCAGCAAGCAGTCCGGTCAGGGCGTCGCTGTCGCTAGCCCCAGGATTGAAAGCCGCACTCGTCATGGTTGGCCCCATGCACCCCGAGGAGTTGAGATTCCGTTCCGCCATGGTGCAAGACAGCCTGAGCGGCGCGAAACGCGTTGCCAGTCAGGGGTCGGGCTCATAAACGGGCTCACGACGGCACCCGGCGCCGCGCGTCGCTTGCAAGGGGACCACCACGATGTCCGAGAGAGCGCGGCTCGCTCTTCTCGCCTCCGAAACCGAACGCGCCCAGGCCGCGGCAGAAGTGCTCCTCGCCAGCGGAGACTGGGTGTCGCTCGCCGAAGCTGAGGCGATAGTGGTGGTCGGCGGCGATGGATTCATGCTCCAGACGCTGCACCATATGCTTGACGCAGGGACCGTGCTTCCCGCCTACGGGCTCAACCAGGGTACCGTCGGATTCCTGATGAACCGCGCCAAGAGCAGCCGCGACCTGTTCGATCGGGTGGCGCGGGCCAAGTCGGTTGCGGTCGCGCCGCTGCGGATGACCGCCACCACTCGCGAGGGAAACGAGTATTCGTTCTGTGCGATCAACGAAGTCTCGCTGCTGCGCGAAACCCGCCAGACCGCCAAGCTCGAAGTTAGCGTCGACGGAAAGGTCCGCATTCCGGAGCTGGCCTGCGACGGGGTGCTGGTGGCGACGCCGGCGGGCTCGACCGCCTACAACCTGTCGGCGAGCGGCCCGATTCTGCCGCTGGGTTCGGCGATGCTCGCGCTGACCCCGATCAGCCCGTTCCGTCCGCGCCGCTGGCGCGGAGCGATCCTGCCGGATACCTCGCGGATCGGCTTTCGCGTGCTCGAACCCGACAAGCGTCCTGTCTCGGTGGTGGCCGACCAAAAGGAGTTGCGCGACATCGCCGAGGTCAGCGTGGCGATCGCGCCCGAATTGCGACTTACCCTGCTGTTCGATCGCGGCCACAGCCTCGACGATCGGATCGTGACCGAACAGTTCCAGGTTTGAACCGGGCGCGGCACACGCTCTTGCCAAACCCCCTTGCGCTGGTATAGGCGCGCACCTGCCCGGACATATCCGGGTCGCTCCCCGATAGCTCAGCGGTAGAGTAGGTGACTGTTAATCACTTGGTCGTTGGTTCGAATCCAACTCGGGGAGCCACTAGCTTAAAAAAACGTAGAAATTACAATGACTTCAGTCCTCGGACTGTCTAGCGGGCTAGACAATTTGCGGTGCTAGTGCTCCTACCTGGCTAAAAGGAGGACTGGTTCGTGCATCAAGACAGCTTGAACTCACGCTGTTGATCGCACTTTGCGACGAGTGGCTTGCACGCAGTACGCCTGTCGAGATCGGGTGCGACACGGCAAAATCCTGCTGCTGAAGCGATTGCTAAGGACGCTGACCTGCCAGCCCCCGCGATCCCGGAGGTTATCGGTCAACTGTACGCGAATGTGTTCTTGCGCAGCCTCGACGACGTCCGTGGTGCTGTCGACAGCCCAGCCTAGCCTGACGCCAGCGAAAGATTGATGATGGTCGGCGTCGCAGCCGCGGCTACGGCGGAGCGCCGTTGGTCAGTACCAGGAGCGACCAGAGTCTACCAGCCGTGTGGGTGCCCGCGAGGACTCTTGATTGAACCCGATCCATTTCCTGCGCACGCCGGGTGGTAAAACCTTTCCTTCAGGGTTAGCGAAGTTTGAGGCAGGACTTTGCCGAGGGGGGACAAATGGCAGCGAGCGTTGATGGCTATCTGAGTATCGTCAGTCGAGCGTCTCGAGGCGAACTGAAGCTCCCTGCTTTCCAGCGCGATTGGAAGTGGAACGCGAGCCAAGTTATCCTCCTACTCGACAGCCTACGTCAGGGCTTCCCGATTGGCTCCTTCCTCTTCATCCAAGCCAACCCCACGGTTGACCTAGCTCCGCGTGCATTTCGCGGCGCCGGCGGTGACGCTGAAAAAGCTACGGCGGAGGAGCTTGTCCTGGACGGGCAGCAGCGGATCACCGCCGGGCTTGAGCTATTTTATGGAGGAAGCAGCCGTCACTACTTTCTTGATCTGAAGCGCATCCGTGAGTTAGCAACAGAGCGGGACGTCATAGCTACGGACAAACAATCAATCCGCGCTTTCCTGGCGGATTTGGACGCAGAGGATGGGTACTGCGTAGCTGCGAAGGCGAGCGTTGACCCCCACCAATATCTGCTAAAGCGCGACAAGCTCTGGACCGGCACGCTGCTTGATGACGACGAACTCGCCCGGGCGATCCAGCTTTACGCGAAAACCTATCCCGCCCAGGAAGATTTCATCCGCTTTGTGGTTGGTCGAAACTTCATGCCTGCGGCTGCTAATCCGATCCCAATCACGACGATCCCAGGGTCTGTGACCGTTGAAGCGATCTCGCGCATTTTTTCAACTCTGAATTCAACCGGCAAAATGCTCACACCCTTCGAGCTGGTGGTTTCGATCCTGTATCCGAAGAAGGTCAATCTCCAGAAAGACGTCGAGGACCTGCGAGAGATGTTCCCGTACTACGCTCGGATCGACAAAACAGGAGATTTACTGCTCCAAGCTATCGCGCTCTTCAGCGGCAAGGAGACACGAAAAGCGTCTCTTCCAAAAACGATTACGCTTGAGTCTTACAGAGAGCATCGAGACGTTGTGACAGAGTTTCTCGAGGCTGGCGCGAAGCTCCTAAGTGACCGCCTAGGGCTAGGCCTGGACGAGTCGAGCGACCTCCTTGTTTATCCGGTAATCTTCCCACCCCTAGCGTTCGTCTTAAAGGCCTTGGAGCCGATGAAGTTGGATCATCAACAGAGGTCTGCGGCCCTTCGCCGGATCGAGAGGTGGTTCGTTGGCGCGGTGATCTCGCGCCGTTACCAGCAGAGCACCCACGACAAACAAGCGAAGGACAAGGTAGACATCCTCAAGTGGGCTATCGGAAACGAGCAAGATATGCCTGAATGGCTTCGGGAGACGTACGTCACCAACCTTCGCAGTGCCGACCCCAGCGGAGCCATGGGAAGCCTACTTGCCTCACTTATGAACGCCAGGGATGCGGATTCCGACGATGCCGCCCACCCATTCCGATCTGATCGCGCCCACCGTTCCGATTTGATGCCGCCCGGGTGGGGAGCAGATCGCGGGCCGATATTCACATGTGATATTTC
>JAUYQH010000111.1 GCA_030697365.1 Novosphingobium sp.
TTCAGCCCTTGCGCGGCCATGCCGACGCAGAGTCCGCTGATGAGAAGTTCGGCAAGCGGCGTATCGAACACGCGTTCCGATCCGAAACGCTGCTGCAATCCGACCGTCGCGCGGAAGACACCGCCGTTGACCCCGACATCCTCGCCGAATACGACCACTTCGGGGTCGTCCTCCATCGCGCGGGCGAGGGCCAAATTGACGGCTTCCACCAGTGTCATCTCAGGCATCAGTCGTTCTCCTCGAGTTCCCGGCGCTGTGCGGCATAGGCCCGCGGCAGTTCGGCATAGAGGTGATCGAACATGGTCTCGGGAGCCCGCGGTTTTACGGCCAGATAGCGCTCGACCGCGGCGTCTATGCGCTGCTGGCACTCTGCGGAAAGCTGCTCTTCGTCCGTCTTGCTCCACGCGTTCTGGCCAGCGAGAAACGACCGCAACCGCGCGATCGGCTCCTCCTTCCAGCGGGCCTGGACTTCTTCGGTCGGACGGTAGCGCGCAGCGTCGTCCGCGGTCGTATGATCGCCGAGTCGGTAGGTGACCGCCTCGAGCAAGCGGGGGCCTCGGCCATTTCGAGCGGCTTCGATCGCCTCTTCGGCGGCTGCGTGCATCGCCACGATGTCGTTGCCATCCACCTGCTCGCCGATGAAACCCGCTGCGATCGCCTTCTGCGCCAGCGTTTCGGATGCGGTCTGCAGCCGCAGCGGCACGGAAATAGCCCACTGATTGTTGGTGACGACGAACACGACCGGCAGCTTGTGCACACCGGCAAAATTCATCGCTTCAAAGACGTCGCCCTTTGAGGTGGCTCCGTCACCGAACAGACATACGGCAACGCGGGGCTCCTTGCGCAGCTTGAAGGCGTAGGCGACGCCCGCAGCCTGAGGGGCCTGCGATCCGACGGGAATGCAGAACGGGAAATCCTGGACCGGCCCGGAGAAGTGGTTGCCCCGCTCGTCGCCGCCCCAAAACAGCAAGATCTCCTCCAGTTTGACCCCACGCCAGATCAACGCGGCATTGTCGCGATAGGAGGGCAGCAAGACGTCCTCGTCATGCATGGCGCTGGCCACGCCAACCGCCACCGCCTCCTGGCCAAGCGATGCGGCATAGGTCCCGAGTCGGCCGGTGCGCTGCAACGCTACCGCCTTCACGTCGAAAGCGCGCACCAGCACCATCGCCCGGTAAAGCCTGACGAGCAGGCTTGTATCGGAGGCGAAGGCCGGCAGTTGCCGCTTGATCGAGCCGTCGGGGGCGAGATAGGCGCGGCGGCGCACCTCGAAGCGCACGATCACCGGGAGGGTCTCGTCTGGGTGCCATCTCTCGGTCATGTTACCGGTTCCCGCCTCGAAGGAGCCCTGATTGGTGAGCGCTGCTTGATGGCGCCCATGGTAAAGCGGCTACAAAGTTGCCTCTGGTCAAAGTCACTTCGCGCCTTCCGGTCGTGGGATCAGATGGGTGAGCAGATCTGTCGGCAGAGGAAAGACGATGGTTGAGGACCGCTCGCTCGCGATGTCGTGTAGCGCTGCGAAATAGCGCAACTGCATCGCCTGAGGTTCACGGGCCAGAAGTCGGCCGGCCTCGACGAGCTTCTCGGCAGCCTGTTGCTCGCCCTCGGCATTGATCACCTTTGCGCGCCGCAACCGCTCGGCCTCGGCCTGCTTGGCGATGGCGCGGATCATGTTTTCGTTCAGATCGACATGTTTGATCTCGACATTGGCGACCTTGATGCCCCAGGCGTCGGTCTGCTGATCGAGGCTCCCCTGAATGTCGGCGTTGAGCCGATCCCGTTCCGCCAGCAGTTCGTCGAGCTCGTGTTTGCCGAGCACGGAGCGCAGCGTGGTTTGCGCCAGCTGGCTGGTCGCGGCCATAAAGTCCGCGACCTTGATGATCGCCCGTTCCGGATCGACGATGCGGAAGTAGAGGACGGCGTTGACCTTGACCGTGACATTGTCGCGCGTGATCACGTCCTGCGGCGGCACGTCCTGCACCACGAGCCGCAGATCGACCCTCACCATCTGCTGCACGAATGGAATGAGGATGATGAGACCGGGCCCCTTCACCCCGGTGAAGCGACCCAGTGTGAAGACGATGCCGCGCTCATACTCCCTCAAGATGCGAATCGCCGCCGCGAAAAACACGATCACCGCGACCAAGATAAGAAGATAACTCACATAATCGAACGTCATCACACACCTCCTCCGCTGGCGGTTCGTGGTGATCGCCGCCGCACCACAAGGGTCAGATCCCTGATATCGGCCACCTCGACCGTCTCGCCGGGTGCAAGAACTTCCGTCCCATGGGCCTGCCAGCGTTCGCCATGGGTGAAGACGTGGCCTTCGCTGCCGGACCAGTCGAGAACTTCGGCGGGGAGACCGCGCATGGCCTGCACCCCGACCCGTGCCGGATTTTTGCGGGCGCGCCAGAGCGAGCCGAGCACGAGGACAGTCAGGCTGAAGATCATCGCCGCCATGATGATGATAACCGTCCATGACAGCCGGTAGCCGGGGCCCTCGATCTTGAACAGCATGGCGGCGCCGAGAAGAAACGCGGCAACGCCGCCAAGGCCGAGGACCACGGTCGGGTTGAAGATCTCGACGACCAGGAAGGCGATCCCCAGCAGCAACAAGGCCAGGCCGGTATAGTTGATCGGCAGCATGTTGAGGGCATAGAGGCCGAGCAGCAGGCAGATCGTGCCGATGACGCCGGGAGCGATGGCGCCCGGGTTGGAGAACTCGAAGATCAGACCGTAGATGCCGACCGTCAGCAGAATGAAAGCGACGTTGGGGTTGGTGATGACGGACAGAAGCCGGATCAGCCAGCCGGGATCGAGCCGCTCAATCGTCAGGCCCTTTGTCGCCAACTGTCGCTTGTCGCCACCGGCGAGCTCGACCGTGCGACCATCGATCAATTGAAGCAGCTCGGTCGGGTTGCGCGCGACGAGATCGATGACGTTCATCTGCAAGGCCGCACTGGCGGAAAGACTGGCGGCCTCGCGCACCGCTTTCTCGGCCCAATCGGCGTTGCGCCCGCGCAGTTCGGCGAGGCTGCGGATCAATGCAACGGCGTCGTTGGTCGCCTTCGCCGCCATGGTATCCTTCAACGCCGGCTGCTGCGCATCGCCCTTTTTGTCCTTGCCGTCCTTGTCCGGGGCGCTGCCAGGCAGCCCCGGCAGCGGGCCGCCGATCTGCACCGGCGTCGCGGCGCCCAGATTGGTGCCCGGCGCCATGGCCGCGATGTGCGTTGCGAAAAGAATGTAGGTGCCCGCGCTCGCCGCATGGGCACCGGGCGGGGCGACGTAGCCGATGATGGGAACGGAGGATCCGAGCACGTCGGCGATGATCTCGCGCATGCTGGTGGCGAGGCCGCCCGGCGTGTTCAGTCGCAGGATAACGACGTGGGCCCGCCGCTCGCCCGCCGTCGTCAGCGCTTCCTTCACGTATCTGGAGGTTGCCGGACCGATCGCCCCGTCGATCTCGATCATCAACGCGGGCTTGCCTACCTCCTGCGCCAACAGGAGCGCGGGAGAGGCAAACTGGACAGCGGCAGCAATCGCCGCAACAAGGGTCGCCCGCACCATTCTCACGGTAAGACTCCCTAATAAAGCGATATATGGGGGTGGTCTTCCCCGACCTCAATAGGCGCGCGCAGGCTGCTGATCGCCGCCAGAGGTTGCTCCGCTCTTGCACGCACCTGGG
>JAUYQH010000115.1 GCA_030697365.1 Novosphingobium sp.
GATATCGTCGGTCACCCGCGAGCCTGATCGATTTGTGTTGAGGCCCGAAAACGGAACGCCGATGCGCGCGCAAAAGCTGATCGTGGCGTCGGGAGCCTTTGGCGCGCCGAACCTGCCGCAGATAGCCGGGCAAGCCGTATATCGGGGCCGCATCGCGCATTCATCGGAATATCGCAATCCGGATGCCTATCTGGGCCAGCGGATCATCGTGGTCGGGGCCGGAAATTCGGCAGTGCAGATTGCGGTGGAACTGGCGTGGCATGCCGACGTGACCCTGGCCGTCCGTGACAAGCTGCGCTTTCTGCCGCAGCGGGTGCTGGGCCACGATATTCACTGGTGGTTCGACAAGCTACGCCTGAACGGCCTCAACCTGTTTTCCGACCAAGGCGTCCCCATCGTCGACGATGGCCGTTACAAGGCCGCGTTGCGCGCCAATAGGCCGCCGATCCGGAAGATGTTCCGTGCCTTTACCGCCGACGGCGTCGTCTGGCCCGACGGAACGCAAGAGCGGGTCGACCAGGTCATTTTCGCTACCGGCTTTCGCCACGCGATGGACTTTCTCCGCCCATCGGGCGCCCTCGATGCGCACGGGCAGCCGCTGCATCGCCGCGGGGTGTCGACCAGCGTCCGCGGGCTCGGTTTTGTTGGCCTCTCGGGACAGAACGGCTTTGCATCGGCGACGCTGCGCGGCGTCGGGCGTGACGCTGATTACGTCATCCCGCGGATCGCCGCGATGTGAACCAGTTGCCGCGCGGCGGTGATCAGAACAGCTTGGTCACCGTCGCGCTGCGGCGTTCCTGCTCAACTTCGCCGGTGTAGAGGCTGGTCATCGGTTCGTCGCTGACGACATGGGTCTCGTCGGCGCCAAAGCCGTTGAACTTGGTCCGCATCGCACAGCCATAGGCGCCGAGCATCCCGATCTCGATGAAATCGCCTGCCTTGATGTCCGCTGGCAGGAAGAACGGCCCCGCCATATGGTCGAGGTCATCGCAGGTCGGGCCATAGAAGCTGAACGGCACCAGCTCGGCGTCGCTTTCGACATCGCGTTGCAGCGACACCGGGAAGCGCCAGCCGACATGCGCGGCGTCGAACAGGGCGCCGTAGGCACCGTCGTTGATGTACAGCTCCTCGCCGCGGCGCTTTTCGACGCGGACGATCAGCGAGCTATACTCTGCTGACAGCGCCCTGCCGGGTTCGCACCACAGCTCGGCCGAGTAGCTGATCGGCAGGCTTTCGAAGCTGCGGTGGATGGTGTCGAAATAGGCATCGAGCGGCGGCGGCTCCATGCCCGGATAAGACGAGGGAAAGCCCCCCCCGACATCAATGATGTCGACGGTCACCGATGCCGCGACGATCGCAGCGCGGACGCGCTCCATCGCTTGCGCATAGGCGTGCGGCGTCATCGCCTGGCTGCCGACATGGAAGCAGATGCCAAGCGCGTCGGCCGCCTGCCGCGTTGCCATCAGCAGCTCGGCAACTTCGTCGGCTTCGGCGCCGAATTTGGCGGCGAGGCTAAGCTTGCTATGGTCGGACGAGACGCGCAGGCGCACGAGCAGATTGAGGTCGGCAGCGCCTTCGGTTGCGCGGACGATTTTCTCCAGCTCGTCCATCGTGTCGAGCGAGAAGGTGCGCACGCCATGCTTCCAATAGGCTTCGGAAATCGCTTCCTCGGCCTTCACCGGGTGCATGAAGCACAGTGTCGCTTGCGGCAGGGTGCGCGACACCAGTCGGACCTCGGCGATCGAGGCGACGTCATAATGGGTGACGCCCGAATCCCACAGCACGCGCAGCAGGTCGGCGGACGGATTCGCCTTGACCGCATACATGGTCGTGCCGGGAAACCGGTCGATGAAGAAACGCGCTGCGCGCCGCGCCGCGTGCGGACGGACAAGCGTGACAGGTTCGACCGGCGAAAGTGCCTGAATCAGCCCGTGGGCGCTATGATGCTGGTGCAATGCAAGGGACCCCCAAAAGTGTAACGGTAAACGACAAGGCTGCCTTGCGGTTATTGGAAGTCCCCCTGGGGCAGCGGAGGCGCATATATGGAGGGGGGTGCCCCCTGTAAAGTCCCTATCGCGCAATTTTGTAATAGTGCGGTAACACAAAGGGCGAAGCGGGGCAGGTGCGCGCCGAACGGGTCAAAGTAGCGACAATCCCGCAGCTCTGCGCTACGACCATGTGAAATCGAAGCCGCCAAAGGATTTGCTCGTCATGGCCTCTCCCGCCGAAGTGAACCACACCTTTTCCGATGCGGAACTTGACGAGCTGCGCGCCTTTGGCACGGTCGAATCGCATCGGGCCGGCGAGTTGCTCGTTGCCGAGGGAACGATGGCCCCCGACTGTATCGTCACGCTTTCAGGCCACACCGACATTTTTGCATCGACCGACGATGGACCGAAGCGCGTTGGCTGGATGGAGCGCGGGCAGTTTGCCGGCGACCTGTCGGTGCTGACCGGGCAGCGCCACCTGTCGCGCGTCGAAATGGGCGTTGATGGCGAGATTTTGCGGATCGTTCATGGCGATTTCCAGCGACTGATCGCGGGCAATTCGCATTATTCTGACATCTTCGTCCGCATTTTCGCGGCGCGCCGCGAGTTCAGCACCAGCCGCGGCTTTGCGGCGATCATCGTGATCGGCGCGGCGATGGACCGCAGCGTCTATGCGCTGCGCGACCTGCTGATGAAACATGGTGTGGCGCATCGGTGGTTCGATCCTGCCGATGGCCCGGTCGCTGGGCATCTGATCGCCGAGCGCGGCTTGATTGACGAGCAGTTGCCCGCGGTAATCCTGGGCGCTGCCGACGTGCTGATCCAGCCGACCCCCGAGCAACTGGCCGCCAGCCTCGGGCTCGACCTGCTCCCTGACGGTGCGACCGCCGATGTCATTGTGGTGGGCAGCGGCCCGGGCGGGCTGGCGGCGGCGGTCTATGCGGCGTCCGAAGGGCTGACCGTCATCGCGATCGACGCGCTCGCGCCGGGCGGGCAGGCGGGGACATCATCGAAGATCGAAAATTACCTCGGCTTTCCGACCGGCATTTCAGGCAACGAGCTGGCGCGGCGCGCGACGGTGCAGGCGCAGAAATTCGGCGCGCGGCTGGTCGCGCCGGTGCGAGGCGCGGCGATCGACCGCAATGGCGGGGCCTACTGCCTGAAGCTCGCCGATGGCCGCAAATTGCGCAGCCGCGCGGTGGTGATCGCGAGCGGCGCGCAATATCAGCGGCTGCCGATCGACGGGATCGAGCATTATGAGGGCCGCGGCATTTTCTACGGCGCGACGCCGATGGAGGCGCAGCTGTGCGGCAACGCCGAGGTGACCGTTGTCGGCGCGGGCAATTCGGCGGGGCAGGGGGCGATCTACCTCGCCAATGCGGCGCGCAAGGTGCATGTGATTTTCCGACGGCCGTCCTTGCGCGAAACGATGTCCGAATATCTCGTCAAGCGGCTGGAGGAGCATCCGAACATCGAGCTGCACGCGATGACCGATGTGGTCGGACTGCACGGCGCCGATGCGGCGGGCGGGTGGCTCGACGGAATCACTTATCGCAGCCGTGTGAGCGGGGCCGAAAGCGGCTGCGATTGCCGCTTCCTGTTCCTGTTTCTCGGTGCCAGCCCGAACACCGGCTGGTTGCCGAAGGAAATGGTGTGCGATGAACGTGGATTCGTGAAGACGGGTGCCGACATTGCG
>JAUYQH010000121.1 GCA_030697365.1 Novosphingobium sp.
GATCGAACATCGTCAGCGCTACGCCCAGGATCGACAATTTCTGGTTGAAACGCTCGCGCACCCGCTCGACTGTCGTGAGCAGCTGGCTCAATCCTTCGAGCGCAAAAAATTCGCATTGCAGCGGCACGATCAGCGATTCGGCGGCGATCAGCGCGTTGAGCGTCAGCATCCCCAGCGACGGCGGACAATCGATCAGGCAGATATCCCAATGCGCCGCGTCCGGTCCCGACAGCGCCTGCTGCATCCGGTGCAACCGGTCCTGAAATTCGATCAGCTCGATCTCGGCCCCCGACAGGTCAACCGTCGCGGGCACGATGTCGAGCCGCGGCACCGCGGTCGGGATCGCGCATTCGCGCAAGGTCGCGTCGCCGCGCAGCAACTCGTAACTCGAATATTCGCGCTGCGCCTGCTTGATCCCCAGCCCGGTCGACGCATTGCCCTGCGGATCGAGGTCGATGATCAGCGTCCGCCAGCCGGTCGCCGCGAGTGCGGTCGCCAGGTTGATCGCGGTCGTTGTCTTGCCAACCCCACCCTTCTGGTTCGCCACGCAAATGCGGATCATGCTTTTCCTCGCTTCTTATCCGTGATTTGCCCGGTTCCGACCAGAATCTGGCTGTCGGCGTCGGTAAGGCTTTGTTCCACGTGAAACAGATTCTGCCATGCCTGCGGCAACAACGCCAGTTCCTTAACCGCATTTCGCCCCTTTGGCAGCAGCCAGCGCGTCGATTCGTTGGAAAAACGGGCGGACAAGTCGATCAGTTTATCGAGCGGCGCAAAAGCGCGCGCGCTGATCGTCGCTGCAGCGCGCGCTTCGATGCGTTCGAGTGGCGCCTCGATGATCTCGACATGCACCAGCGCCAGTTCGCTGACCACCGCGCGCAGGAAATCGCACCGCCGCTTGCGCGATTCAACCAGCATCATCGGCCGCTCGCTCAGCAGCGCGACGACGAGTCCCGGCAAACCCGGCCCGCTCCCCAGGTCGAGCCACAGCCCGTCGCGATCGCGATCGAGCGCCAGAAGTTGGGCGCTGTCGGCGATATGCCGCACCCACAAGATCGGAATCGTCGACGCAGCGATCAGATTTTGCTGCCCACTCTCGGCCACCAGCATCGCCGCAAACCGCTCCAGCCGCCCCCAATTCTCGGCTGACGGAGCAAAGGTTGCCTCGATCCAGTCACGCGCCGCCGCTTCACTGCCCAGTATCGCGTCACCGTTGTCCATCATCCACGTTCCAATCCGTCATTCCCTCGCAAGCACGAATCCCCGTTCCCACTTTTTGGCGCCTTCGCGTGATCCCATAAAATTCACGCAAAGGCGCAAAGGCGCCAACAAGTAGCCCGACATCGGGCCAACATGAATTTCCCACACCAAGACACAAAAATACTGGAGCCTGATGAAAATACATCGGTCCCTCTTCGTCATTGCGAGCGAAGCGAAGCAATCCAGAGCGGCTTACCTAGTCTCAGGATTGCCGCGTCGCTTCGCACTTCGCAATGACGATTCCCGTTTATGTCGACGCGCTCCAAGATGCGCCTGACACTCATCGTGATCCTCGTGCACATTGATTCAGCGTCACCTATGTTTTCCGTTCGATCAGATGAGCCGCACGGCGCGCCAGGGACGAACGGCGACAACCCCCATCGGCATTAAGCTTCGCGCCGTAGCCGAAATCGTCCGCCGCAGACGAAGCCGCCATATTTGTATTTTTGTGTTAGATTCCAATAACCTGCCGCTATGGTCTCATGCCGCCCGGCGCCGACTATGCACCATGATCGCGGTCAACGCCGCCGGGGTCACCCCGTCGATCCGCGCTGCCTGACCCAGAGTCGCAGGCCGCGCCTTGCCCAGCCGCTCGACCATCTCGCGCGACAGCCCGCCGATCGCCGCATAGTCGAGCGCCGGATCAAGGCTGATCGCCTCGTTGGCCGCCAGCGACCGTAGTTCAGCATCCTGCCGCGCGATATAGGGCGCATAATGCGCATCCTCGACCAGCTCGGCGAGGATCGTCGGATCGATCGCATCGAGTTCGGGTGCGAGCCGCGCCAAGGTCGCAATCGACACATCCGGAAACCGGAGCAGCTCGATCCGCGTCCGCGCGATGCCATCGCCCGGGATTCCCATGCCAATCGCACCATAGTCGTTGCTTGTCACTGCCACCGCAAGCAAGGCTTCGGCTTTGGCGCGCGCTGCCTGCCGCGCCGCGAACAGCGTCGCTGTTGCTGGTCGCACCAAACCGAGATCGATCCCCTTTGGCGTTAACCGCGTCGCCGCATTGTCGGCGCGAAGCCGCAGCCGATATTCGGCGCGCGCGGTGAGCATGCGATAGGGTTCGGTCACCCCCTGCAACACCAAGTCGTCGACCATCACCCCGATGTAGGATTCGGAGCGGTCGAGGATCAGCGGGGCCTGTTCCTGCACCGCCAGCGCCGCATTGGCGCCCGCGACCAGCCCCTGCGCCGCCGCCTCTTCATAACCCGTCGTGCCGTTGATCTGTCCCGCGCAATAGAGACCAGGCATCGCGCGCACCTGCAATGTCCGGTCGAGCGCCCGCGGGTCGATATGGTCATATTCGACCGCATAACCCGGCACGACCATCTCGACCGCTTCCAGCCCCTCCATCGTCCGCAACATGGTCAATTGGACATCAGCAGGCAGCGACGTCGAAATGCCGTTCGGATAGACGAGATGGGTGTCCAGCCCTTCTGGCTCCAGAAACACCTGATGCCCGTCGCGATCGGAAAAGCGGTGGATCTTGTCCTCGATTGACGGGCAATAGCGCGGCCCCGCAGCCCCGATCGCGCCGGTGAACAGCGGCGAACGATGCAGATTGTCGGCAATGATCCGGTGCGATTCGGCGTTGGT